>CAYOBS010000061.1:0-14496 GCA_964402305.1 uncultured Planctomycetaceae bacterium
GGACGGGGGCAGAGTCTCGGCGGCATCCATACCGTAAGTTGTTTATTGCCAAGCGAATCCATTCGCTTTCCTTTTGGTCGGGGCCGCATCCGGTCCCGGCCGATCTGTCATGCAAACCAATTGGCCACTCGCCGGAAGAAGCCTTCCTGCGGCCCGGCCAGCGATTCGCCGCTCCGCAGCCTTGCCGCCAGTGCGGCCAGGCACCTGCTGGCCGGGCATCTCGGGTAGGCCAGCACGAACGGCTCGCGCTTGCGAACCGCCTCGGGCACCCTTGGGTCGGCCAGGACATAGCCGGCATCAAACAGCCGCTGGCCCAGGAACTGCCGGGCCACCGTCGCTATCCGTTGATGCGTCATCCTCGCCTCGTGCCGGCTGGCGGCCATGTTTACCAGCAGGCTCACGTGCCCGGCATAGCGGCGCTGCGTGATGGCCTTGACCACGGCGTAGGCGTCGGTGACGGCCGTCGGCTCGGGGGTGGTGACGACCATGACATGGTCGGCCCCGCAGGCGAAGCTCATCACGTCCGGGCCTATGCCGGCGCTGCAATCGACGACGATCACGTCGTTGTCGGCCTCCAGGTGAGTCAGCGACCGCAGCAGCCCGGCTCGCTGGAATTCCGACAGGTCGGCCAGCTTGGCCAGACCGCTGGCGCCGGGCACCAACTGCACGCCGCTGGGCAGGTCCATGATCACCTGCTCGAGCGTGTGGCTGCCGGCGATCACGTGCGAAAGGTTCACCCGCACCGCCACGTTGGCCAGCACGTCCAGGTTGGCCAGGCCCAGGTCCGCATCGACCAGGGCCACGCGGTTTCCCGCCGCCGACAGGAGTATCGACAGGTTCAGCGCGACGTTGCTCTTGCCGACGCCGCCCTTGCCGCTTGTAACGGCGATCGTGCGGGCCGTCCTGCCGGCTCGCATCAGCTCCCTAAGTCTGCTTGCCTGATCATCAGCCGCCATGTCCGGCTTCTCCAAACCGCCCGCTCAGGATGCATTCGGCCAGGGTATCGGCATCGGCCCGAGCGATGTCCTCAGGCACATCCTGTCCTGTGGTAACGTAGCTTATCGGGCCTCCGCCCGCCGCCGGAACATTCAGGAATATGCCGAAACTACCGGCCTCGTCAAGCTTCGTGACGATAATCCGGTTGGCCCCCAGCGGCACGAACCGCTCCAGGACCGCGGCCGTGCATGCGCGGTTGGCCGTCGCGGCAACCACCAGGTGTACCTCGTCCGGCTCGGCCGCCGCAATGAAGCTCTTCAACTGACTCAGCCGCAGCCGGTTGTTCTGGCTTCGCCCGGCCGTGTCGATGAGCACCACGTCCAGGTCGCGCATGGCCTCGACGGCCTGGTGCAATTCCCCGGCCGTCAGGACCGCGCGGAGGGGCACCTCGATGATGTCGGCGTAGGTCCGCAACTGGTCGACCGCGGCGATGCGATACGTGTCGATGGTGATCAGCCCGACTGTCTTTCCCTCGCGGAGCTTGTAGTTGGCGGCGAGTTTGGCGATGGTCGTGGTCTTGCCGACTCCGGTCGGCCCGATCAGCGAGATGACCTGCGCCCGCCCGCCCCTGCGCGGACGGGGCGGTTCAGCACGGTCCGTGCGGATGCGCGCGGCGACGAGCTTGCGCAGCTCCGAGCGGAGCATCTTGCGGTCGGTGAGCTGCTGGCCGGTGAGGCTCATGCAGAGCTGCTTGAGCAGTTTCTCCGCGTAGGCGGGGTCGATGTCCTGGCTGACGAACTGCTTCTGGAAGTGCCTGATCTCCATCGGCACCTCGGGCCAGGCGTCGCTCGCGGCGCCTCCTGGCCGCTGGAGAAGCTGCTCGACCATCCGCCGAATGTCGTGGACCTGCGTGGCCACTTGCCCAGGCTCGTCCATCCCGGCCGGGGCCGTCGCGGTGGCTGCGAGGTTATCGCTTTCGGCCGGCGCGGCGTCGGCGGGCACGGTCAGCGCAGCCTTGGCGCGCGCGTGCTGCTCGGCGGCGGGAGCATCCGTCGCGGCCTCGTATTGGCCGGCGGGCTGGGCCTCGGATTTGCCGGCCACAAGGCGCTGTGGCACGTTGAGGTTCGGCGAGGCTGTCACCTCCCACATCTGCCGTCGCCAGAATGCCAGCATGCCTCCCCGGCGGAACGTTCGCGTGTGCAGGATAACCGCGTCGCGTCCGAGGTCCCGTTTTACCTCGGCCAGGGCTTGAGCCATCGTCGGGGCTTGGTAGGTTTTGAGTGTCATGATTCGATACCCACGCTTTCCATGGAGTGTACTTCGACCGAGTCGATCTCGTTGTATCCCAGCACCGCCGCCTCAGGCATCGACGGTGCGATCAGTTGCCTTAGGGTCATCCTCACTTCCGGGCTGCACAGCACCACCGCGGCTCGCCCGCGCTGGCGAAGCCGGCCCAGCGCCTCGGCGACGCCCCGGCCGATGCGCCCGGCGAGTTCCGGCGGGACCGCCGACGGATCGGGCCGGCCCATGACGCCCAAGTACGCGCGAAGAGTCTCTTCCAGCGGCCCATCGAGGCAGATGCACCAGAGCTTGCCGTCCTCGTCGCAGTACTGCTGGCTTATCGTCCGGGCGATGTGCTGGCGGACGCATTCGACCAGCATGTCGGCGTCGTCGGCCATGTCGGCGGACTCGCACAGGGCCTCGAGGATCGTCTCAAGGTCGCGGATCGGCACGCGCTCACGCAGCAGCGCATGGAGGACCTTCTGTATCTGCCCGACGGTGAGCTTGCCGGTCACCTCGGCAACCAGGTCGCCCGCGGTGCTCTTGAGCCCGTCCAGCAGCGATACCACTCGCTGTCGCGACAGCAGCACCTGCGCGTGGCGGCGTATGACCTCGGCCAGGTGCGTGACCACGACGCCGGCCGGGTCGATCACGGTGTAGTTCATCCGCTCGGCCTGTTCGCGCTGCGAGGGGCTTATCCAGACCGCGGGCGTGCCGAACGCGGGTTCTTCCACCTCCCGGCCAAGGACTTTGCCCACCGTGTGGTCGCCCGCCATGGCGAGCAATTGGTTGGGATACAGGCGCGAGGAGGCAACCTTCGCCCCGCGGACCTTGATTACGTATCCGCGGGCGTCGAGCCCGAGGTTGTCGCGGATGCGTATGGGCGGCACGATCAGGCCAAGCTCCAGGGCAATCTGGCGGCGCAGCGCGGCAATGCGTTCCAGCAGGTCGCCGCCCTGGCTGGCATCGACAAGGCGGACCAGGGCGTAGCCCAGCTCGATGCGCATGGGATCGACGGTCAGAAGTTGATCGACGTCCTGGTTAAGCGTATCGGCGCGGGCCGGGCCTGGCCCCCAAAGGCCGGCGCCCTCGGCGCCGACGCCGGCGGAGGCGGGCGCGTCGGACGATGAGCCGCCTCTTGGCCGGCGGCGAGAGAGAAGCGCCGCCAGCCCGGCGCAGCCCACGCCGAGCGTCAGCAGCGGGCCCTTTGGCAGGCTCGTCAGGCAAAGCGCACCCAGGAAAACCGCGGTGATGACCAGCACCGCCGGCCGGGTTGCCAACTGCGCGAGCACCTCCTCGCCAAGATTCGTCCGCGACGTGCTTCGCGTGACGACCAGGGCGGCCGCGACGGAAATCAGCAGCGCGGGAATCTGCGTGACCAGCCCGTCGCCGATGGTCAGGCGAGTGAACAGGTTGGCCGACTGCGAGAGGTCCCAGCCGTACTGCACCAGGCCGACGTAAAGCCCGCCGAGGATGTTGATGCACGTGATGATCGCGGCCGCGACGGCGTCGCCGCGGAGGAACTTGCTGGCGCCGTCCATCGCGCCATACAGGTCAGCCTCGCCGGCGATTTTCACGCGGCGCTGCTGGGCCTGGGCCTGGTCGATGAGCCCGCCGGCAAGGTCGGCGTCGATGGCCAACTGCTTGCCGGGCATCGCGTCGAGCACGAACCTGGCGGCTACCTCGCTGATGCGGGCGGCGCCCTTTGTGACCACCACGAACTGGATCACCACGAGGATCGCGAAGAGCACCACGCCGACGACCAGCGACCCGCGGGCGACGAACTCGCTGAACGCCCATATGACCTGACCCGCGGCCGTCTGGGCCTCGATGAGGGACCGCCCGCCGGCCCCGGCCGTCAGGATCAGCCTCGTCGAGGCGACGTTGAGCACCAGCCTCAGCAGCGTCGTGCCCAGCAGCACCGACGGCAGCACGCTGAACTCCAGCGGCGTGCGGATGTAGATAGCCGTGAGCAGCACGATGGCTGAGAGCATGATGTTTCCCGCCAGGAGCACGTCCATCACGCCCGGCGGCACCGGCACGAGCACGACGAATATCAGCGCAGCGGCGCCGACGGGCAGCAGCATCCCGCGATGCCTGCCGACCGCGCCCGCCATGCGTTCGATTGTCGCCGCTCTCTCAGACATTGAACTTATCCACAATCTGCCTGCCAAGCTGCCGGCGCTGCCGGCGGGTGGCCGGGTCGCCCTCGGCGCGCTTCATGTCGTCGAGCCACTGCCGCCGCGTCATGCGGAGGTCTCGCCCGTGCTGCCATCGCTGGTAGAGGTACTCCGCCGCGCCCAGCGCAAGCAGGCACAGGCCGACCCGCAGCATCACCACCGCGGCCAGGTTGCCCGCCTCGCCGGCAAGCGACCACGCGTCCAGCCGCGGCGCCGCGGCCATCCGGCCAATCATCCGCTGGCCGGACCACCAGGCGACGGCCCCCGCGGCGGCGACCTTCGCCAGCGCGAACGCCGCCCGCACCAGCGTCCGCGACGACATCAGCCTTCGCCACCCGGCCGAGATCGACACGCGGTCCCAGTCGGCGGCGATTCGTTCGGTTGCCCAGACGGACCCGACCTGCGCGAATGCCGCCACGGCGACGAGGCCGGCAATCGCCGTCATAAGCCCGGCCGAGCGGGCAATCGCCCCGCCCGCGGCCTTGCTGACGGCCTGGCCTATCTCGTCGCGGGCCGGGTCCAAGGCCGCACCGCGGTTATCCAGCAGCGCCGCCGTCATCGAGGTCATCTCGCGCAGCAGCCCTGGCCCAGCCAGCGCCAGCACCAGCAGCGCAGCCAGGCCCGCCGCGGCGCTTGTCAGGTCGCTGCTGCGCGGAACCTGCCCGCGCCTGCGGGCCTCCTCAAGCCGAAGCGGCGTCGCCCGCTCGGTTCGCTCGCCGGTCTGGTCTGTCCGTTCCTGAGCCATTGCCTATCTCGCCGCCCCGGTCAGGGCGATTATGTTCTTCTGCAAATACGTCGCGGCCGCCTCCGTCAGCGGCCCCAGCGCCATCAGCGAGGCCGACATGATCGCCAGGCCCAGCAGCGGCATTAGCGGCAGGCCGATCGACAGCAGGCCCAGCGTCGGAATGGTCCGCTGGACCAGGCCGATGGCCGCGGTCGCCAGCAGCATCGCGATCAGCACGGGGCCCGCCAGCTTGAGCGCCAGCACGAATGCCGCCCCGAGCATCGCCGCCACCGGCTGTATCAGGGATCCAGGCTCGACAAAGCCCATCGGCGGCACGGTCTCGAAACTCGCCATCAGCCCGCCGATGAGCGCCCTGTGCCCTCCGACGCCCAGGAAGATCACTATCGCCAGCAGCACGAACAGCCCTCGCAAGGCCGAGGGTGCGTCGGGGTTCGTCGGGTCGATCACGTCGGCAAGGCTCAGGCCCATTTGGTTGCTGATGTGGAACGCGCCTAGCTCCACGCCGGCGAAGATCAGGCTCGCCAAGTATCCGATGGCCGCGCCGATGCCCAACTCGCACGCGCCAGTGCCCGCCAGGAGCCACAAGCCGGCGGGGGCCGCCAGCGGGCCCGCCATCGCCCCCGCGGCCGCGAGCGACATTACCGCCGCCATCCCCAGGCGCACCTGCAACGGCACGGCCGAGTGGCCGAACACCGGCGCGACGAACACCATGCCGGCGATGCGCAGCGTCACCAGCAGAAGAGTCGGCGCCCAAATCGCTATGTGTGCGAGGTCAGTCATGTTCGTGGCATGGCCGTCTCGGCCATGCGTCCCACGGGCGTCTCGCCCGTGGACTTCTCCGGCTGTGGCAGGGCCGAGACGGCCCTGCGACTCACGGGCAAGATGCCCGTGCTACTATTTCAAAGGCGCTAAGGTAAAGTGCCGAACATCTCCCGGCCAAACTCGACGAGCTTTTCCATCATCCACGATCCGACTATCGCCAGTGCCACGAGCACGGCGATGATTTTGGGCACGAAGGTGAGCGTCTGGTCCTGGATCTGCGTCACGGCCTGGACGACGCTGACGATAAGCCCGACGATCAGCGCCGTCGCCAGCACGGGCGCGCCGGCCACCAGGACCAGCGTTATGGCCCTGCGTGCCAGATCGAGCGCATCATAGTTTTCCATCGTGCGTACCTTTTGTTATGCGTCGCCAGCCGTCGTCATCCATCGTCAACCAAAGCTTCCCATGAGCGTGCCGACCACCAGGTGCCATCCGTCGGCCAGGACGAACAGCAGCAGCTTGAACGGCAGCGAGACCAGCACCGGCGGCAGCATGAGCATTCCCATCGAGACCAGCACGGCGGCGATGAGCATGTCGACGATGACGAACGGCAGAAACACGCGAAAGCCCATGTAAAACGCGATTTTCAGCTCGCTGACGGCAAAGGCGGGTACGAGGCTGACCGTCGGCACGTCGCCCCAGGTGAGCTTCAGGCCGGCCTTGACGGCGGTCTTGGGCAGGAAGAGGTAGACGTCGTCGGTGTTTCCGCCGGCCTCGATCTGCCGGATCATGAACTTCCGCACGTGCCTCTCGCCGGCGTCGACGGCCTGCTGACGGTCGATCTTGCCTGCCAGCAGCGGCGAGACGGAGTCGTTGTAAACGTCCTGCCAGACCGGGGCCATGACCGCGACGGTCATCAGCAGCGCCAGGCCGAAGAGCACCTGGTTGGGCGGCACGTTCTGTGCGGCAACGGCCTGGCGAAGCAGGCTCAGCACGACGATGATCCGCGTGAAGCTGGTGACCATCACAAGAATAGCGGGGGCAAGCGAGATGACGGTAACCAGCACAACCCACTGAAGCGCGCTTGCCATGCCCTGCGGCGTGTCGGCGCCCGGCAGCAGCTTTGCAAGGTCGGCCGGGATTGCAGGCCCCGGGCCCCCAAGGGGAGCGGTCGTAGCGGCGGGCACTGGCGCAGCCGGTGGTGCCACGGGCGCAGCAGTTGGCGCCTGCGCAGCGCCACCCTGCGCAGCGCGGGCGCCAGCACCTGCCGGGGCCGCCCACGCCGCCCCGGCCGCCACTGCCAGCACAGCCCAGATTGTCGCCGCTCGCAAAATCATCTTGTCTTCATCGCATGGGTCGTATGGGTCTCATAGGTCCTATAAGACCTATAACTCCCATAAGACCTATTTCTTCTCAGCGTCCTCTGCGTTCTCTGCGTTGAATCCTTCTTTCCTTCTCATCAGCAGGCCGGCGAAGCTCGCACCTTTAGCCGCCTTGACGCTTTGCATCAGTTCATCGACCTCGGCCTGGTCGCTCACTTCTGCCAGCATGCACATGGTCCCGCCGCCGGCGCCTATGAGCACCAGGCGCTTTCCCAGCCTGACCAGCAGCAACTGCTGCCGCGGCGCCACCGAAGCCCTTGCCAGGACCTCCATGGGTCCGGCCTGGCCCACCGGCCCGGACGCGCCCCAGCGGCGCAGAAACCACCGCGCCGCGAATATCAGCCCAGCCACCACCGCCAGGGCCCCGAGTGTCCGCAGCCAGCCGACGATGTCGCTGCCGGAGCCGTCGCTGCCGATCGTCCGTGACTCATCGCCGCCCGTCCTGTGCGGCACAACCCGCCCGGCTGGGTCATCCGAAGATGCTTTACCAGGCGCCGTCGCGGCCGGGGCCGTATCCGCCGTTCGCGCAGCATTTTCCGACGGCGCGCCGGCGCAAGGGGCTGCCCACGGCAGTGCCAGCATGAATAGCGCTGCCGTTAGCACGGCTGACCTATGGCTCCAGTGTCGTCTGTTCATCTCTTGCTCTCAGCACCGCCAGTCTGATTCTGGTCCATCAGAACCGCATTCCGCATTCCGCATTCCGCCAATCCGCATTCCGCTCCCGGCGCGCCGGGACGCAATCCGCAATCTATTTCGGTCCCGCAACCTCATCTATCCGAACGCAATAGCACCCATCCATCACCGCCAACTCGCCTCGCGCGACGCGGCGCCCGTCGGCGTGGATTTCCGCCTCGCCGGCGGCGGCGTCCAACAACGCAATCTCGCTGCCGGGACCCAGCCGGGCCGCATCCTCGGCCACAAGCCAGGCGTGTCCAAGTTCCACTCGAAGCTGGCGTTTCATGTTCCCTGCCTCTCGACGCTGCCGACGTCCTGCCGCCACACACTCACCGGCGCGGGCCCTCTGGCGGCGTGGGCCTCATCCATTTGCCGCGTCTCCTGCCTGGCCGCGCAGGCATCCTGGCGGTCCCGGAGCCTTTCGCGGACGATCTGGGCCGCCCTTCGCCGCGTCATCGCCGCGAGCAGTTCCGCCCGCCGGTCCTCGAGTTGGGCATCGACGGCCTTCTGCCGCGCCACGAGCCGGAAAATCTGCCGACGCAGCTTCGACACGCCTTGGCGATAGGACCCGGCCAGGCCGTCAGGGCCGCCGGCGGCGAGGCGCTGCCGGGCTGCCTCGTGCCGGGCGATCATCGCAAACTCCAGTTCCACCAGCCTGGCCTGGACCTCGTCGCCGCGGGCTCGGGCAACGTCGAACGCCTGCCGGGCCCCGCGCTCGGATGAGCGGTTGATGGCCAGCAGCTTCTCAACTCGCCGCACTTTTCGTTCGTCGTTCATCGTCGGGTACCTGTGCCCGGCCTCTGCCATCGCCGGGCCGCGGGCGGCCTTGTCTCGCCAAGGGGCGTCGCGCCCCTGGCGGCGCGGGTGAGCTCCTGCCTGGCCGCGATGGCGCGGGCCTGGAGGTCCAGCAGCGAGCGGCGCGTCTCAGCAAGCGGGGCCGACTGGTCTATCCGCTGGGCGAACATCTCCCGCACGGCCGGGGCCATGCGGATGGCCAGGTCGTACTCGATGCTCGCCCCCGCGCGGTATGCCCCTATGCTGACCATGTCCTCGACCTCGTCGTGCAGGGCCAGCAGGCTCAGCAGCTTTCGCGCCGCGGCCTGGTGGTCGGCGTCGACGACGTCGACCATCACCCGGCTGACGCTCTGGAGCACGTCGACGGCGGGGAACTGCCCGCGATTGGCCTGCGCCCGCGAGAGGCAGATGTGCCCGTCGGTTACGGCGCGGGCCGCGTCGCCGACGGGGTCGGCCGGGTCGTCGCCCTCGACGAGCACCGTGTAGAATCCCGTTATCGATCCGCACTGCCCGCGGCCGCAGCGCTCGAGGAGCTGCGGCAGCAGGTTGAACACGCTTGGCGGATAGCCCTTGGTCGCGGGCGGCTCGCCGGCTGCCAGGCCGATCTGCCGCTGCGCCATGGCCAGGCGGCTGAGAGAGTCGGTCAGCAGCAGGACGTCCTTGCCCTGGTCGCGGAAGTACTCGGCGATTGCCGTCGCGACGGCCCCACCCTGCACGCGGAGCAGCGGCGGCTCGTCGCTGGTCGATACGACCACCACGGCCCTGCGCAGGCCGTCGGGGCCAAGGTCCTTCTCGATGAAGTCCCGCACCTCGCGACCGCGCTCGCCGATCAGCGCGATGACGATTACGTCGGCCGAGGTGTACCGCGCGATCATGCCCAGCAGCACGCTCTTGCCGACGCCGCTGCCGGAGAGGATTCCCATCCGCTGGCCGCGACCGACGGTCAGCACGGCGTCGACGACCCGCACGCCCGTGCCGAGCGCCTCGGTGATGCGGCGGCGCTGCATCGGCGAGATCGGCTCGGGCCAGATCGGCATGCGGCGCTCGATGCGGATTTCGCCCAGGCCGTCGATGGGCCTGCCGAACCCGTTGAGCACCCTGCCCAGCATGGCCGGGCTGACGCCCACGGCCTGCTCGTCGGCTGAGCATACGACGCGGTCGCCCCGGCAGATTCCAGTCGTGGCGCCCATGGGCATGATGAGCGTTTCCTCGCCGGCAAAGCCGATCACGCGCGCCTCGATCTCGCTGGAGCCGTGGTGGATCCTGCAGCCGGCGCCGATCGGCGCGGCGAAGTCGGACACGCTGACCGTCAGACCGCGCGCGGCACGCACGCGCCCCGCCAACGTCACCGGGCGGACGTTCTGCAAGATCTGCCTGTATGGCGCAAGTGGTGTCATTGATGTAAGAAAGTAGGTAGTAAGTAGTAGGTAGTAGGTGGTAGGTTCATACTGGACTACCCTCCGTCTGTTGGCTCACATGGGGAGAATCCGCAATCCGCTCCCGGCGCGCCGGGACGCAATCCGCAATTTGTCCGCGGGCAACACCCGCGCCGGACGGCACGTAACTGCCGCACTGGGCCTGGCTGACTCGCGAGCCCAGCAGGGCCTCGACGACGTTGTCCAGTTGCGTTTCGATTGTCGCGTCGATCTCGCCGCCGTCGGTGTTGACCTTCGCGCCGCCCGGCGAGATCGTCGCATCGCCCACCAGCCGGACCCGGCCGCCAGGCCTGAGCGACTCGGTCAACTCCGGCAGATGCTCAACCAGGGCCTCCAATTGCCCAGGGTTCACCTTCACGCACAGCTCGTGGTGGCGGTCGGCGAGCTCGAGGACCTTGCGGACGTTCTGCCTGGCCGCGGCGATGTCACGCACCGCGACGCGACCGACGATCTTGGCCGCCAGTTCCAGCGCGAAGTCCAGCAGTTCGCACCGCCCGGTGTGGAGCATCTCGTCGCGGGCGCCGGTCAGCTCGCGGACGATCGCCCGCAGTTGGACGACCAGTTCGGCCGACTGCTCCGCCATCATCTGCCGCCCTTCGGCGAGGCCCTTCTTAAAGCCGCCCTCGTAGCCGTCGCTGCTGCCTCGCGCCAAGCCCTCGGCGTAGCCTCTGGCCGCGGCGGCCTCGCAGGATGCTTCGGCCTGGCTTCGGGCCTCGGCAAGGACGCGGGCAGCCTGCTGACGCGCGTCGAGCATCACCGTCTGCGCCTCGACCGCAAGGCCGCTCAGGCCGCGAATCGTCCGCTCGGCCGCCGTATCGACAGGCCCTTGGGACCCCGCGGGCATCGCGCCCCCAAGGGGCGTCACGCCGGCCGGCGACTGCCCGCTCGCATCAGCCTTGATAATTCTCGCCATAATCTATGCCCTATGCCTTCACGCGATAACCTCGCTGCCCTTCGGCCCGGCCGACGACGTGTACAGCCCGCCCTCGAGCCGCCGGACCGCAGACACGACGCGCTCCTGCGCCGCCTCAACATCGCTGAGCCGCACCGGACCGATGCGCTCCATCTCCTGGCGAACCTTGCCCGCCGCGTCACGAGGAAGCGAGGAAAGCATCTTTTCCGTCACCGCCTTGCCGGCAGTGCGAAGGGCAATAGCCAACTCGTCGCTGCCGAGCGACTCTAACGCGCTTCGCAGAACAGTCCGCGGCAGCAGGGCCACGTCGTCGAATACGAACATCCGCTTGCGGATCGACTCTGCCAGTGCCGGCGCCATGCCGGTCAGGCCGTCGAGAACCGCCCTTTCCGTCGCGCCGCCGGTGTGGTTGAGAATGCGGGCGACCTTGCCAACCCCGCCCGTCTGCTTGGCCGCGACAGCCGGCTCAACATACTCCAGGCCACCTGCTTTGCCCTTGGCGCTGCTTGCAGGGGCCTGCAAGGCATGTCGGGGGGAACTCGTCCACTGCTCGATCAGCCCGCCAATGGCCTGGGCCACCACCGCCGGCTCGATGTAACCCAGTGCCGCAATCCGCCGCGAGACCTCCACCTGCTGATCCTGGCCAAGCCCCTCCAGCACCTCAGCCGCCAACTGCGGCGGCGCCTGCGACAAGACCAGCGCCTGCATCTGCGGGTACTCATCGGCGAGCATCGAGCGAAGCTGCTCGCTGTCGATTGCGGTCAGCCTGGCGAGCGGATCATCCGCCTCGGACTGCCCGCGCCTGGCGCCCCGCGGCCCGGCCAAGTCGGGCTCCCCCGGCGACGAGGACCGCTCGATCCGCCCAAGCATGCGGTGGCGGCCTATCGCCAGCACGCCGCACCATAGCCCCAGCGCCGCCATCGCCCAGCACCCGGCCGCCGCGCAAACGCGAGCGTCCGAATCCCGCGAGAATCCATCCAACTGCGCCGCGCCTGGCTGGGCAGGCTGGCTCGCCGCCGCGGCCAGGGCCGCCACGTCGTAGTACCAGTCAACCTTCACCGCCTCGGCCGATTCGACGCCGACCGCGGCGCACACCTGCCGCCGAACGCGATCCAGTGCATCGGCGGCGACGGCGCCCAGACGCTCGTCTTTCAGATCGTTTGTGCTTTCATCGGCGCTCGCGCTTGGCGCCGCCCGCGTGGAAGCCCCCAGACTCGCCGCGAGATAAGCCGCCGCAAGGTAGCTTCGCGGCACCGATACCGACGCGCCAATGCACCGCTCGACGCCGCCGTCGCACTCGACCGACACGCCTACCATGGCGCCGGCGATGTAGCGAATGGACGCGGCGGCGCGCTCGGTGAAGTACGCCTCCGCCCGGCGGTGCTTCTCGGCCTGGTCCTCGATGTCCATCGCGGCCTGCTCGCTCACGCGGTAGCTTCGCCCGGCGTTATCGACGATGCGGACGTCGCCGGCTTCCATGCCAAGCACGCTTCCGGAAATAAGGTCCGCGATGGCGCCCACCAGACGCTGATTGACCCGTGCGCCGTCGGACAGCGCGATCTGCACGGCTGCGGTAGGCTTGGCGGCGCCCCGGCCAAGGCCAGGCCCACTGCCAGACTCGATGATCACCGTCGCGCGGCGGATGCCGGGGAAGTCCGAGATAAGCCGGCCCAGTTCTGCCATCTTCGCGGCCTGCCATCGCTTGGCGCTCTGGGCCTGCGTGGTCCAGATGTCGCTGTTGGCGGCAAGCTGCTCGAACGTCAGCGGCTTGTCGCCGCCGGCTGGGCAGTCACGCCGGGCCGCCGAGCGCAGAGAGTCCATGTGCTCCGCCGGGACCAGCAGGCGGGAGTTCTCGATGCGATGTGGAATGCCCCGCGCCTCCGCCGTCGCGGCCGCCGCGGCCAGCTCGAGCTCGTCCATGGGTCCGGCCGAGAGGGGGTTGAACACGGGGGCCGACGGCGCTAACGGCGTTAGCTCAATAACCAGCCAGGCCGCGCCCGCGAGCATGAGCAGGCAAAGCCCGCCCGCCAGAACCCGGGCGCGCATGCCCGTCGCAATGACGCGAGCCTTGCACCGTGATATCCATTTCCTTACCAGGCTCATCCAACCGGTCCTCCATGACCGTTGATGCCTTAACAACACTTCCGATTCGTCTTGAACTCTGCGAGGAGAAGGTCCTAGGCCTGCCTGCCGGCAGGCAGGTCCTAGCTCTTAGGTCTTAGGGTGGCAGAGCCTGCCTGCCGGCAGGCAGGCCTCAACCCGGCTCTTGCCATGAGCCAGGGTTCTCCGCTGTGGCCCTAGGAGCTAAGACCTGGGACCTGCCTGCCGGCAGGCAGGCCTATGACCTTCTCTTCGTTCTTTCTTTCTGATGAGCCGAAGGCTCATTCTTCCTTACGCAAGTTCCTATTCCTCTTGGCCGGCCGCGTCCTTCTCGTCCAGCCGGCGGCAGCACTCGCGGATTTCCACGAGGCTCTTTCCCTGCGACTTGAGCTCGACAACCAGGTCCAGTCTGGCGAAGACCGACTCGTCGTAGAGCCGATGTCCGCCCTCGGTCCACTGGGCCTCGTGCAGCAGGCCCATGATCGTGTAGTTATGCACAGTCTGCCGGCTGACGCCCGAGTACGACACCACCTCGCCGATGCGATAAAGCTTCGGCGGCCTGGGGCGACGGCCGCCGGGCGGCACGAAACCTCCGGCGGATGATGAGCCGTCCAACGTCGCCGCCGTAGCACGGGCATCTTGCCCGTGAGTAGCATGGGCATCTTGCCCATGAGTCGCACGGGCATCTTGCCCGTGAACATCTTGCCCGTGCTGGCCGGCATGTCCCACTGGTGTCTCACCCGAAAGAACTTGCGCTTCTCTACTGTTGCAAAGCCGTGTCTCGGCCAAGCCCGGCAGCCAGGTGCCTGCCGACATATCGCGGCGAATCCTCGGGCGTTTCCCAACCACCACAGTCGTTTCTCCTGGCAGTTTACTCGTGATACAGGGCCGGACTGATCCGCACCGGTTCCGCACCGGTCCACGCCCTCGGCACTTACGTGCTGCCTTGTCCTTTTGTCCTTTTGTCCTTTATTGCGATGTGACGTCCCTGACGAACGCTTATCCTTTTTACGTTTTATAAAACGTATCATCAAAAGCCACGCCCCGCCTGTCAATAAAAAATGTCTAAAGACCGATAATATTCTCGCCAGAATATGACAAAATATGACGTAAGATCATACCGTGAAATATCTTATAAAATGTTATGTTTCCCGCATTTTAGTTAAAGTTCACCGAATCCCGTGGCATGCAGCAACCACACTCCACGGCTTTGCCTGAAGCGGCGGGCAAAGCACGCGGGTGTGCGACCATTTTTCCTGGCAGGAAAAATGGTCGCACACAGAGCGGGAGA
>CAYOBS010000062.1:0-5935 GCA_964402305.1 uncultured Planctomycetaceae bacterium
CGCAGCTCGACGTGGCCAACCAGTTGATGGCACAGGAGCAGTATCCGGTGGCCGCCGACGCCTACGAGCGCTTCCTGCGGCATTACGCCAACTACGAGCACGTGAGCGACATTCATCTCATGCTGGGGCTGATATACGGGCGATATCTGCATCAGTACGACCGGGCAGAGCATTACCTCGCCCAGGCCGCGGCGCGGCTCGGCGACCAGCGCAAGGCAGCCATGGCGCAGGCGGAGCTTGACGCGGTTCGGCGCAAGCGAAGCCTGTAGGCCGCGCACGGGCCGCCGCGCACCGGCCCATTGGGCAAGAAAAGGGAACCTCGACCGATGCCGACAACCATGCCAGGCTATCTTCAGCCGTTCGCGGACCTTTTCAACCGCGCGATCAACGGCCTGGTCGCACAAGGGACCGCGGTAATGGTCCTGGCAACCATTGGCGCCGGCCTGGTTGGCCTGGCGCTGCTGCTGTGGGGGCGGATCCTTCACCGGGCGGTGCTGGTGCTCATCGCGTTTCCGATGGGGATGGGCCTTGGCGCGATACTGGCGGAGCAACTTGGGCTTGACGCCCGGCTCTGGCTGACCGTCTTCTCGGTGGCTGTGACGCTGACGATCCTGGTCATAGTGCTTGCACGGGTGGTCTGGGCGCTGCTGGCGGGGCTTTGGCTGGCGGTTGTCGCCGCCAGCCTCACAGCAGGACTCATGCTGGGCGACCTCACGCCGGCCACCCAGCCCGGGTGGGATCCGACGATGGCGTCCCTGGCCCAGTCGGCCTGGGCAGTGGGCGGTCTGGCGGTCGTGGCCGCGCTGGCCGGCGCGGGCGTCGCGGGGCTGATCCTGGGCCTGTTCCTGCCGCGAGCGACGGTGATAGCCGTAACGTCGATGCTCGGCGCGACCCTCGTGGGCGGCGCGGTCCTTAAGCTTACAGACCTTTTGGCGCCGAACCTGCTTGCCCGCATGGCCGCCAACCAATGGCTGACGACGGGCATCTTCGCCGGCGTGCTGCTGCTGGGCATCCTCCACCAGTCGATCCGCGAGGTCCGCGCCAAACGCGCCGAGGCCAAGGCCCAGGCCGACGGCGACGACGCCCCAAGGGACATCCGCAAGCCCCCCAAGCCGGCACGGGGCTGACGTCCAATGGACAATTGACAAGGGACAATGGACAATTGACAATGGGATAGTGAAAAGGAGCACTGAGGGACATCGGCCCCCCCCCTCCATTGAGCATCGCCCGCTGTCAATTGTCAATTGTCCATTGTCCATTGCCTCCAATTTCCGCCAATCAAAACCGCCCCGGTTTGCCGACATTCAGATACATGCACACAGATACGTGCATACGGCAACTTAGTCAGGAATAAACCGATGATTCTTGCGATGCTAGTTGGGCCGGTTTCAGCCGTGCCGGTGGAGTTCAGCGGTGTGGCGCCGGCGGCGTTTCCGGAAATTCCCAGCCAGAGCCAGCTTGTCGATTCGCTTCTGGACATTGCCCACCACCAGTACGGGGCGGTGCTGGCGATGCTGCTTTTCGCCTGCGGGCTGGTCTACATGCTCCAGGGCTGGAAGATATTCAAGATCCTCGTCGTGGCCAACGTGGCTGTGATGGGCGCGGTCGTCGGCGGGTACCTCGGCGAGATGGCCCGCGGGCCCAACACGTGGATATACACGTCGATCGCCGGGGCGATGCTGCTGGGCGGACTGGCCTGGCCGCTGATGAAGTACGCCGTCAGCCTGCTGGGAGGCCTGGTCGGCAGCTTCGTCGGCTACGGGCTATGGCACTACGTCACAAACGCCATCGAGCGGCCGGACCTGCTCCAGTACGCCTGGGTCGGCGCGCTGGTGGGCCTGATCACCCTGGGCCTGCTGGCGTTCGTCATTCTCAAGTTAGTGGTCATGTTCATCACCAGCCTCCAGGGCGCCGTGATGGGCGTCGGCGGAGTGCTGGCGCTGCTGCTGAAGTACATGCCCGACGATCTCGAAGGCCCCCTGCGCGACAACTCGCACCTCATGGTCGTGCTCATCGGCGTGCCCGCGATCATCGGCTTCGTCTTCCAGACCTGCTGGTCCAAGCCGCCAAAGAAGGAAGGCGGCAAGTAGATTCGTCCTCCCGCGGGGACCGAGGGTCTGCGAAATCTGCGAAATCTGCGGATCTCTTTCTCCCGTTCCCCGGTGGATTTCCTGCCATTGGTATCTGTCCCCGAATCTCCGAATCCCGTCCCCGAATCCCCCCAATCCCGGCGGTCCGGTTCATTGCTGCTCCTTTGGGAACGAGTACACGGCTGGGTCCCGTACGGCGCACCCGGCCGGACCTCCCAGCTTCATCAGTGCGCTGCACTGGGAACATGACACACAGATTTTTCGCTGGTCCATGCCCCGGCCCGACAGGATGTCGCCCACCGATTCGGGGTAGGCAAAGGTTCCCCGGCCTTGGCCGATCAATGTAGCACCGCCTGTTGTGAGGATACCCGCCGCCACCCGCGGCATGAGTGTACCCAGCCATGCCAACCCTGCCGCGACGACCGGCAGCGAAGCAACGGCACGCTGGATTGTCCCGGTCATATCCGTCATCCGCTTTATGCCGACCAGCGGGTGCTCCGCAATGTCGGAACATGCTCCGCCGTAACGTGCGGATGGCCGGTTGATGTGGGGGTCAATTCGCGGAAAGCCGGCACTGACGCCCAGAAGATCAACCCCGCAGGCCGCCAGATCGCCTGCCAGCCGCACGGACTCGATCAGGTCCGGGCCCGCGGGATCCGCCTGCGAGGTTCCCCAACCGTAAGGGTAGGCAAGCCCGTCCCATGCGTTAAGCCGCACGGCCACCAGGCAGCCGTCCACCTCGGCACGGATGCGCGCCGCCGTCTGCCGCAGCATGCGTGTACGGTTCTCGTAGCTGCCGCCATACATGCCTGCTCGCTGGTGCGCGCCAAGCAGGGCTGAGAAGAGATACCCATGGCAGCTTTTAACATCCACGCCGTCGAATCCCGCGGCTCTGGCCAGCCGCGCCGCCTCCACGAACCGATCCTGCAACTCGGTGAGCCACGCGTCGCTCACCAGCGGCAGGGTATCGTCGAACCCCTGCCGCCGGTCAAGTTCAGGTACGCGGTGCGTGACCGCCGGTGCGGGCGCCGAGCCCATCCTGGCAAAGCGCCCGGCGTGTGTGAGTTGCAGCAGGCACAGAACCGGGTCATTGCCGGCCCTGGCGGCCGCGACACGCACATCGTCCACCATGCGTTTGAACGCGTCAAGGTTGCCGGGGGTAATCCACATCGATTTGGGGTTGGAGCGGCCAGCCTCGGTAACCGCGGCAGCCTCAAACCACATAGTACCGCTGCCTCCGGCCGCGATCCGCGTATAACGACGCAGGGTAATCGCTGAGGGAGCGCCGTCAGGCTGGCAGTCGCACCCCTCCATGGGGAGGGCGACCATGCGGTTGCCGACTTCGCGGTTGCCGATACGCACGCGCTCACCAAGGATGCCAAAGTTTTCGCCGCATGGCAGATCGATGCCCAGCGATGCCAGCATGGCGGCAAGCTCGGAACGGGAGCGGGGCGAGTTGCGTCCTGGCGCCGGTGGTACCGCATGGCTTGCCTGCGATGGAATCATGCAAAGGCCCTGTTGTTGTGTCTGGAGCCGATCACCGTTTGTTGCTACTCCTTGGACGGCAACATGGACTTGCGCCACTGGTCCATACGTGCCGTAATCTCTTTGAGTATCGGCACATCTTCAGCCGGCCGGCACAATGAACCGGGCGCCGTGGCATCGTCGATTATCCACCCCTGGAGCTTCAGGATCTGGGCCGCGCTATGCTTGTAGGCGGGTACGGGCGGCCGGAACGTGAACATGCCCAGGTACTGCAGCAGGTCGTTGAGCTCATAGAACCGCGGGTCGCCCTGTTCCCACAACCGGTCACGCAGCGCGAACAAATCGGGCGCCATAGTCGAGAGGCCCAGGAGGTAATCGCTGCCGTACATGACCATGTCGATAGCCAGGTCGTTGCCGGTCAAGACTTTGAATCCGGGCCGCACGCGATCGCGCAGCAGAAGCCGCTGCCATTCAAGTTCCCGGCTGAGCGAGGAGTGCTTGGCGCCAATGCACTTGTCAAGCTGCATGAGCTGTTCATAGGTACACAGCTCGTAAATACGGCCGAACGGGGCGAACACGGCGCCGAGTTCAAAGGCGATGAACTCAGCGGCGTCCGCGGTAATCGCACGATACGCGTTGACGATTTCAGCCTCCGGCAGGGAGGAAAGGCCGTGCGACTGCATGATCACAGGCACACCGTCGTGGCGCAGTATATCGGCAATGGCGCTTCCGTAGGCGGCGGGGTCGAAACGGTCGCCGGGCCGGTCGGCCACAAATGCACCCGCCACATAATGTGCATCCGCGGCCAGCCGCCGGGTGCGGGATAACGCCTCGATCCGCACCTCACGGGAGATAAGGTTTACATAGCCGGTGTCCATGTTGACAGCCGGCACCAGGCCCGCGGCCAGGGTCCTCAGCAGATGCCCTTCAAATCCTTCCCAGTCAACATGGCCATGCTCATCAAAGGGCAGCAATACAGCCGACATGCCGGTAATGCGACGTTTGGGGCGCACCATGCGTGCGGGAACCAGGGGTGTGCGGGCGATGTCGTCAGCAATCGAGGTCATAGGATTTCATGGGATTTCGGGGACAGTTGTTCATGAGTCTTCGGCTCACCCTCAACGAATGAAAATAGAAGGACTTACAGGGACCAGCCCCGGTCTGTGGCCTTCTATTTTCGAGGCAGATACCTTTATCCCTGTTTTTATTCCTTTTGGGACATAGGTTTTACGATACTCGGTCTGCGCCACCCAGGCAAGCCTATTGGGGTTCTTCTCTCCACCTTGGACTCCGCGCGACTGCCGCGTTAGAATGGCCGTTGGAGTTTTTTGGCATACGCATACGCATTGGCAATCGCGGTTGCCTTTGCGCTTGCCCTCGCAAGGAGAGCCGATGGCATCGCGAGCATGGACGCCGAACTCGCTTGTTTGGCAGATGGCCCCGCCGTTTGACCAGGCCGCCGAACTCGCGCGCCAGGTCAAGTCCGCCCCGCTTGTGGCGCAGGTGCTGGCGAACCGCGGCGCCGCGGCGCCGCAAGAGGCCGAGGCGTTTCTCAACCCCAAACTCACCGACCTGCACGACCCATCCCTGCTGGCCGGGACCGAGCAGGCCGCCGAGCGGCTGGCCCGCGCCGTGCGGGACTCCGAAAAGATCGTCATCTACGGCGACTACGACGTGGACGGCATGACCGCCGCCGCGATCCTCCACGCGTGCCTCCACATGCTTGGGGCGGCCGCGGACTTCTACGTGCCCCATCGCCTGGACGAAGGCTACGGCGTGAACGTCGAGGCCGTCCGCAAGATCGTCGCCGACGGCGCGAAACTGATCGTTACGGTTGACTGCGGAATATCGGCGGCCGGGCCGCTGGCCGAGGCCGTCGCAGTGGGCGTCGACGTGATCGTCACCGACCATCACAGCCCGCCGGATGAGCTGCCGGCGGTGGCGGCCATCGTCCATCCGCGCCTGCCGGGCCGGCCTTATCCCAACCCGGACCTTTCCGGCGCCGGCGTGGCGTTCAAGCTCGCCTGGCAACTGGCGCGGGTAGTCTGCGGGCGCGACCGCGTCGATGAGCCGATGCGGAACTTCCTGCTCGACGCGACCTGCCTGGCCGCGCTGGGCACCATCGCCGACGTCGTGCCCCTGGTCGGCGAGAACCGCACGCTGGCGACCTTCGGCCTGCGGGCGCTGCCCGGCACGAAGCATCCGGGCCTGCGGGCGCTGCTGGAGTCGGCGAACCTCATCGGCGAGCAACTCGACGCCTACCACGTGGGCTTCATGCTCGCCCCGCGCCTCAACGCCGCCGGCAGGATGGGCCACGCGCGGCTGGCGGTGGAACTCCTGACGAACGCCTCGCCCGAGCG
>CAYOBS010000062.1:5945-14496 GCA_964402305.1 uncultured Planctomycetaceae bacterium
CAAGCAGGCGAGGAGTCGTCCAGGTCGAGGAGCGCCTCGCCCGAGCGGAGCCGGTCCATTGCCGCCTACCTCAACACGCAGAACGCCGAGCGGCAGAAGGTCGAGCGGGCAATCGCCGCCGAGGCCGCGCAGATGGTCGTCGATCAGGGCCTCGACTCGCCCGACAGCCGGATCATCGTCCTGGCAAGCGAGAACTGGCATGGCGGGGTGATCGGGATCGTCGCGTCGCGGATGGTTGAGAAGTTCAGCCGGCCCGCGATCCTGGTGGCGTTCAACGGCGACGGCGGGCAAGGCTCCGGGCGGAGCATTCCCGGCTTCCACCTTCGCGACGCGCTGGCGGCCTGCTCGAAGCACCTGCGGAGTTTCGGCGGGCACGCGATGGCGGGCGGGCTGCGGATCGACCGGGACCGGATCGAGGCCTTCGCCGCCGACATCGCCGAGTACGCCCGCAAGCACGTCGCGGCCGAGACGCTCACCGCGAAGCTGGACATCGACGCCGAGTGCTCCCTGGCTGAACTGAGCCACGTTGCGGTCCAGCACCTTGCCAAGCTCGGCCCCTACGGCCAGGGCAACCCCGAGCCCGTCGTGGCCGTGCGGAACTGCCGCCTGATCGCCAGCCCGCGCCGCATGGGCCGCGGCGGGGCGACCATCGGCATGCTGCTGGGCCAGGGCGATGTGAAAATGCGGGCCGTCGGGTTCAACATGGGCGACCTGGCCGACATCCTCGAAGGCGTCCGCACCATAGACGTGGCCGCCGCGCCAAGCCTCAACTGCTTCCAGGGAAACACGACCGTCGAGTTGAAGTTAAGGGATGTGCGGTGGGGCTGAGGGAGCACCCGTCAAATTCGGCGTGGCTGTTGAGGGCTGACACGGGAAGCCGGCGTTTGGTAGAATGGCCGCCCGTGCAGACCCACGTTCCGCGGGCAGTGAGCCTGCGGTGAAGGCAAGGAGCCATTCATGGCCAAGTTAATCGTTGCGAGCTTGATCGCATGGTCGGTCCTGGCTGTCTCGGCGGCGGGCGCCCCGACGATGCCCCCCCCGGCTGTGGCGATGCAGAACCCCGTGGACTACTCCAACGCCGGCATATCCATCGCCGTCCCGCGGGGCTTCTTGCCAAAGCTCATCTCGGCCCCGTTTGACGTAATGAGCGCCGCCATCGAGGAAGCCAACCGCCCCGTGGAGGCGATCACGCTGTCGGCCTTTCCCATCACCGAGAAGGGCTCGGCCGAGGAATTCGCGGAAGGCAAGATGTCCGACCTCCAGCGGAACCTGGCCATCCGCAACCTCAAGACCAGCAAGAAGATACTCATGTCCGTCGCGGGCGTTGACGGCGCGGCCAGGCTTGTCAGCTACAGCTTCCGCGGCACGCAGTCGGTGGCCGCGCAGGTATACTTCATCCGGGACGTCCCGAACAACCCCAATCGCATCTGCTATCTGCTGACGGTAGTAACGTCGCTGGAAAAACAGGCCGCGCTCCTGCCGGCACTGGGGGCGGTAATCAAGTCCGTGAGCTTCACGCCCCTGAAGGAACCGGAAATCCCCGCCAAGATCGCGCTGGAAGAGCCCGCCAGGGACCTCGACCTGGGCTTCTCCATCCGCCTGCCGAAGGGTTGGTACATCGACCGCTCCGGAGCCGGCGTCGAGGCCGGACTGGTCAACTACCTTCAGGGCGGGATCTCGATGCCATCGATCAAGGTGGTCGCGGCCCCGGCTTCGATCGACGCGGCCACAAGCGAGGCGTGCTCGAAAAAGCTCCTGGCCATGCTGCAATCGGTGGCCATCCGCAACAAGCAGGAAACCCGCACCGTATCCGACGAAAAAGCCATGTTGGGCGATCTGCCGGCCTGGCAGTTTGTCCTTCAGATAGTCGAAAAGCCCAACCCCACCCCGTCGCTGGGCGGCACGCAACCAGGCGATCTCATCATCATCAACCGCACGGCTTGCCTGAATGTGCCGGGCAAGCAGCCCATCGCGTATACGGTTACTATCACCGCAAAGGCCACCGAACAGGTCGCGGCCGGAAAACTCATGGACGCCATGGCCGAGACGTTCAAGGCGATCGGGGCGGCGACACAGCCCGCCACGGTGCCAGCGGCGACCCAGCCGGCCACGGCGGCGGCGGCAACCCAGCCGGCCACGGCGGCGGCAACAACCAAGCCGGCGCCCGCGCCCAAGTAAGCGCGGAAACAGAATAGCCGTTGGCGCAAAGCACCTGCCTGCCGGTAGGCAGGTAGGTCCTATAGGACCTATAAGACCCATAGGACCTATAAGACACATAAGACCTATAGGACCCATAGGAGAGGAAGAAGAGATGGAACTCGACACGGTCATCAACGCCGACTGCATCAAGTGGCTCAATGAGCAGCCCGAAGGCTTCGCCGACCTCGTCTTCGCCGACCCGCCGTTCAACATCGGCTACCAGTACGACGTCTACGAGGACAAGATGGCGTACCAGGAATACTACGACTGGACCGAGAAATGGATGGCCGCGTGCGTCAGGGCACTCAAGCCCGCCGGCACGTTCTGGATCGCCATCGGCGACGATTACGCCGCCGAGATCCGCATGCTAGGCCGAAAGCTCGGCCTGACACTGCGCAACTGGGTGATCTGGTACTACACCTTCGGGCAGAACACCACGCGGAAGTTCTGCCGCTCGCACACGCACCTGTTCTACTTCGTCCGCGACCCGAAGGTTTTCACCTTCAACGAAAATGCCATCCGCGTGTTCTCCGACCGCCAGCGCGAGTACCACGACAAGCGCGCAAACCCGGCCGGGAGATTGCCCGACGACACCTGGAGCGAGTTCGCCAGAGTCTGCGGCACCTTCGGGGAGCGCGAGGGCTGGCACCCCTGCCAGATGCCCGAGACGCTGCTGCTGCGGATCATCCGCTCGTGCAGCCGGGCCGGGGATGCGGTCTTCGACCCGTTTGCCGGCAGCGGGACGACCCTCGCCGCCGCCAAGCGCCTAGGCCGGCACTGGCTGGGCACCGAGATGTCGCCCAACTACATCCAGGGCATACGCGACCGGCTGGCGAAGACAGTCCCAATCGCCCACAATGAGCCATCCGCCAACGGCCAGGCCTGGCCGGCCGAGCATTTGGCGGAGCTCAAGGGCACCTACGCCGAGGAGTCCGTCGCGACCACGCTGCTCTATGAGAACCGCCCCCTTCTGGAGGCCTTCACCGAGCACTTCAACCAGCGCCTCGCCGAGGCCGGCGTCAAGGGCAAATACGAATCAGACCAGTTATGGCGCCAACTCGAGCTGCTCCGGCCAAAGCCCGGCGAGCTGCCGCGAGTAAAAACCCACGTAGCCGAACCCGCAGGCCAGCCCCGCCCACTCGATGCCGGGCTGTTCGAGTAGTCGGCCATTGACGGCCGTGTTGGGATTTATCCCCCTTCCTCTCCTATGGGTCTTATGGGTCCTATAGGTCCTATGGGACCCAGGCCACCACGTGAGTCGCCGGTTTGGTTGCCGGCCCACTCGTCGGCTGGGTTGCGGGAGAGGTCGTAGGCTGGGCCGGCTTTGTTGCAGCCTGGCTCGCCGGCTGACTTGCCGACCCACCCGCCGGCTGCGTTTCCGGTTTTGGCGGCGGGGCCACTTTGATTACCTGCTGGGTGGTGAAGGTCTTGCCGGTCAGGTATTCGGTGAACTCCGCACGCACCGTCAACTCGCTGTGGGCGGGCGGCTCGGCGGGCAGGGGGAGGGTGAAGGCGTAGTAGCTGCTGAACAGGCCGCTCACCCAGTTCTTCGCGGCGGCGTTGGGGTCGTAGTCGCACTCGGCCAGGAGGTTGCCTGCCTGCGTCGCGGCCAGGTCGAAGACCTGCACCTTGACGCTCCCGGCGGCCTTGAGAACCGAGCCGTACTGGTCGATCGGCGCGACGTTGACTTTCACGGCCTCGTCGCCGGGCTTGTCGTCGGTGCTTGCGCCGCCGGTGCCGGAGGCCAGGCTGATTCGCCGGACGGTGTAAAGCTGATCCAGGCGCTTGTCGCCCAGGTTCTGGAGGGTGAGGATCTGCTCGTCGCGCTGGGCTAGCTGCTTGTGTAGCTCCTCATTGATCGTGCGGAGCTGCTCGTTTTCAAGCAGCATGTTTGCGTCAAGCCGCACCGGCCGTTGCGGCGTGCAGGCGGTCAGCATGACGCAGGCGGCCGGGACAATGCATGCCGCCATCGCCGCCGTCGCCAGCCAAAACCGTGTGCGATGATTCTTTGCGCCCATCGCCGACTTCCGCTCTTTCCGGGTGTTCCGCTCAACAGAGAATACAAAGCCGAATCTATTCCTTCTCCGCGCCCTCCGCGTCCTCTGCGCGAGATCTTCTTTTTGTTGTGGCCCGGGGGGTCATTTTGCTTCCTTCCCGGCCGGGGTTTCCGGCATGCGGTAGAGGATCTTGTCGATGCACCCGTACGCGACGGCCTCATTGGCGTCGAGCCACTTGTTGCGGTCGCAGTCCCGCTCGACCTGCTCGATGGGCTGGCCGGTGTTCTCGGAGAGGATCTCGTAAAGCCGCTGCCGCAGGCGGATGATCTCCCTGGCCTCGATGTCCAGTTCGGTGGCCGGGCCGGTGATGACGCCGCTGACCAGCGGCTGGTGGATCAGCACCCGGCTGTTCGGCAGGCAGTAGCGTTTGCCCTTGGCCCCGCTGGACAGCAGGACGGCGCCCATGGACGCCGCCAGGCCCACGCAGTAGGTGGCCACGTCGCAGCGGATGAAGTTCATCGTGTCCATGACGGCCATCCCGGCCGAGACGTTGCCGCCGGGGGAGTTGATGTAGAAGCTGATGTCGGCGGTGGGGTTCTCGTTGCTGAGATAGAGAAGCTGCGCGACGATGACGTTGGCCGAGTCGTCGGTGACCGGCCCGCGGAGGAATATGACACGGTCCCTCAGCAGCCGGCTGTAGATGTCGAATGCGCGTTCGGTCCGCCCATCCTGCTCGATGACTGTCGGCGGAAAGATTGTCTCGTTTTGTGCCATGTCTCTTGGTCCGTGGGATTGGCCCGCGGGATTGGCGTCCGGGGCCTACTTCTTCTTGTCCTTCTCGTTGCTTTCGCGAGTGACGATCTCATCGACGATTCCGTACTCCTTGGCCTCGACGGGCGACATGTATCGGTCGCGTTCGGTCTCGCGCTCGATCATGGCCAGGTCGCGCCCGGTATGCATCGCCAGCAGCTCGTTGAGCAGCTTCTTGGCCTTGAGGATTTCCTCGGCCTGGATGCGGATGTCTGTGGCCTGGCCGGTGACCCCGCCCCAGGGCTGGTGGACCATGATCTTGCTGTGCGGCAGGGCGTAGCGTTTGCCCTTTGAGCCGCTGGCGAGGATCAGGGCCGCGCCGCTTGCGGCCTGGCCGACGCAGTACGTCGCCACGGGGCAACTGAGGAACTGCATCGTGTCGTAGATCGCCAGCGTGTCGTCGACGGACCCGCCGGGTGAGTTTATGTAAAGGTTGATGTCGCGGCTTGGCCCCTTGGCCTGCAGCTCCAGCAGGCGCATGATCACGCCTCCGGCGGTGCCGGGATGGATCTCGCCCCAGAGGAACAGGATGCGTTCCTCAGCCAGACGCTCCTCAAGCGTCATCTCCCGCCGGGCGATGTACTCGCGGTGGGCCTGGCTGAATGTGTCAGGCGCTCGATACATTGGCTTGGCTCCTGGTTATTTCTTCGACAACTATTGTTCTTCACCAGTCTAGGCTGTCTCGTCCGCGCCGCCGGGCTCGGCCGTCTCGTCTTGGCCGGCCTCTTTTTCGGCCTTGGCCTTCTTGCCGGTCTTCCTGGCGGCCTTCTTGGCGGCCTTCTTCGCCGGCGCGTCCTTGTCTTCGCCTTCGGCGTCCGGTTCGGTGGCGGCCTTTTTTGCAGCCTTCTTGGCGGCCTTCTTCGCCGGCGCGTCCTTGTCTTCGGCGGCCGGTTCGGCGGCGGCCTCGGTCACCGCCGCGTCGGAGAGCAACTGCTCGATAACCTTGCCCTCGCGAATGGACATGCCCACCTGTTCGAGCGCTCCGTCGGCCTCGAGCTGGTGGCGCATCCGCTCGGGCCGCTGGCCGTACTGCTGGGCCATGTACGCGACCTGGGCGTTGATCTCCTCATCGACGACCTCGATATTCCGCTCGTCGGCGATCTTGCCCAGGATGAACGAGAGCTTCAGGTCGCGCTTCGCCTCCTCGGCCACCGACGCCTGGATCTGAGTCATCCGCTCCTCGACCTGATCCTTCGGCAGGCCCCTCTCAAGCAGGTCAACGTGGCGACGCTGGAGCAGCCTGGCCGCGTGGCGCTTGGCCACGCCCTCCGGCAGCTCGAAGTTCGTGTTGGCCGCGAGGTACTCATCGACCTGCTGCCGCATCGCGCGGCGGATTTCCATTTCCACTTGAACATCCATGCGGGCCTTCATGCCTTCGCGAAGCTCCGCCAGCGACTCGTAGCCCATCGCCTTGGCGTATTCATCGTCGACCGTCGGCAGCACGCGCTTGCGGACCTGGTTGATCGTCAGGTCCACCTTCGCCTGCTTGCCCTGCCAGCTCTCGTTGGGGTGTACGTCGGGAACCTTCACCGAAAGTTCGACCGACTCGCCGGCCTGCTTGCCGGTGAGCTTCTCGCCGAGGTCCATCATGGGCAGGCCCTCGATCTGGCCAGGCGCCACGCGAAGCGTCGCGGTGGTGGTCGTTTCCTCGATGCCATCGCCGGTGATCTTCGCGGCCACGACTACCACGTCGTGGGCCGCCGCCGCGGCGTCGGCGTCCTCGTAGCGGGCGTGGCTGAGGCGGATTCGCTCGATGGCCTCATCAACGCGGGCGTCGGTGATCGCCAGCGCGGGCTTGTTGACCGGGATGCCCTTGAGCTCCGGCAGGTCGAACTCGGGCGCCACTTCGACCTCGAAGCCGTACGTGAGGTCGCCGGACTCCGGCAGCTCGATGGCGTCCAGGTCCAGGTCCGGCTCGCCGAGCATCTTCAGTTCGCTCTTTTCTATCGCCTTGCCCAGGCTGTCGCCCAGGATGGCGTTGCGGACGTCGCGCTGGACTTCCTTGCCAAACCGTTTTTCGAGCAGCCTCCGCGGCGCCCGGCCGATGCGGAAACCGGGCACCTGGGCGGAGGTGCGAAGCTCGCCGAACATTTCTTCGCGTTTGGCGGCGATTTTCTCGGCCGGGACGGTCACGGTGACCTTTTTCCTGAGTGTTCCGGCGTCCTCGACGGCCACGCCGTAATCGGGACCCTCCTGTAGCTCGGCTGTCTCGGGGGCGGTCTGTGCCTCGGTGGTCTCGGGGGCGGTCTGTGCCTCGGTGGTCTCGGGGGCGGTCTGTGCCTGGTCCTTGGGGTTTTGGATATCTTCGGCCATGGATAATCTCTTGCAAGAACAGGCGCTTCGTCCAGAGGCGTCCACTAGACGCCTCCCCGGCAGCGCGAAACACGCCCCAGCCGGGATGCCCTGAGCATAGTCCCAAGCCGGGAGGAATAGAATCTTTTACGCCAATCGCCTCGGTTCGTCAAGCCCGTGAATCACAAGTCCTTGTATCGGACCGTTTCGCGGTTCACCTGAAGCATAGGCGGGCTGTCGTGTTTTTGGAGCTTTGCCTCGCTCAAAGCCGCCACGCCCGGTATTGCCCTGATTTGAGCTTGGCGACCTAGAGCCCCTCTTTTTCTAGCCTGATATGCACAGCCGATGATGATGTGCCGAATATGTCGGCGAGTCGCTTCTCGATAATCAATCGCACCCCCTCATCCCTTGGATCGACTTCTGGATATTCGGCGATCTTGTCCATAAGTGATTTGAAATTGCTTCTGAATTCCATTGTGGGCATGAGCAGATGTCCCGCAAACGCGTTTGCTTGCCATTCCAGCCGGCCATAGTCTTGGCTTGGTATGGCTTTCATTGCTTGCTGCCACTCTTGCACCGTGCTGTAATGGAATTGGCCAAGGATGTTCCGATGCACGACCATGTGAGCAAGTTCATGTGCGATACTGAAACGGTATCGAGGTGTCTGCATTTCCCACGCATCTTCATCAACCGTTATGCAGGTCAGGGCCGAATTGACGTAGGCGACAATCCCGTCATTCTCAGCCGTGGCTTTGGTAAGTCCCGGAAGCGGAAAGATGTCGAGCTGCATCCGCGGATCGCTTATGTCGTCGATGGGAATTGGAAGTTGGCGTGAGGGATGATATTTGGCAATGATCCCTTCGGCGAGTTCCCCAAGGTACGCATAGTCCAAGTATGGAATGACAATCTTTTGCCCGGCCATCAGCGTTTCCTAAGCAGGTTTACGATATGGGCAAGTTGTTCATCGCTCGGGGGATCGCCACGCATGGTCCGAAATAGGGCCGGAAGTTGGGGCAGTAGCTCTTCATCCCGGAGATCGGGTGGAAACTCACCCCTGACTGCGGCCGCGAGATCGCAGAACTCGTACCAGTCGTCCGAACCTTCGGATAGGCCCAAGGCTTTAGCATAAGCATAGAGCCGTTCTCCTCTCGGCGGGAGCAAGAGGTTTCGCTCCAGCTTGCTGATGTTCCCGGGTTCAAACCCATTGGTTTGACAGAACTGCCTCAAACCCTTTTGCAGGCTTACCCTGTGGG
>CAYOBS010000063.1:0-12017 GCA_964402305.1 uncultured Planctomycetaceae bacterium
CCTGTCCCCGGTGTTGGACTGCGGACGAGCCCGGCCCCTGGGCAGGATCAACAGCGGGGCAGGCATCCCGTCGGGAAGCCAGTCCCCTGCAACGCGGCTGCGCCGCTCGATTTGCCGCCCGGCGGGACGATCCCCGAGGTGTTCCTGGCCCAGGCCCGTCGCGCCGCGAACCGGCCCATCGCCGCCGACCAGGCAAGCGGCATGCGGACATACCGCGACGTTGTGCTGGGCGTGATGGTCCTTCGCCCGCTGATTCAGCGGATGCCGGGCGATCGCGTGGGCATACTTCTGCCGGCCGGCGTGGCGGCGGACATCGTCTACATGGCGACTTTGCTGGCCGGCAAGACCCCCGTGATGGTCAACTGGACCGTCGGGGCGCGGAACATCGAGCATTGCCTGTCGCTGGCCGACGTGAAGCGCGTCGTGACGGCCAGGAGGCTCATCGAGCGGCTCAAGGCCCAGGGCGTGGACCTTGCCCCGGCCGAGGGAATGCTCGCGCACCTGGAGGACCTTACCGGCGGGGTTTCCAAGCTGACAAAGCTCGCCGCCGCCGTCGCCAGCCGCCTGTCGTGGGCGTCGCTTGACAAGGCCGCCGCCCGGCTGTCGCCTGATGCCCCAGCCGTAATCCTGTTCACCAGCGGCTCGGAGACCATGCCCAAGGCCGTGCCGCTTACGCACGCGAACATCCTGGCCAATGCCCGCGACATCGCTGCGCTGGAGGTCATCCGCCGCGGCGACCGCCTGCTGGGCATCCTGCCGCCGTTCCATTCCTTCGGCCTGACCGTCACCACTGTGCTGCCGCTGTGCCTGGGCGCGCCTGTGGCTCATCACCCGGACCCCACCGAGGCCGCGACGCTGGCCCGCATCATCGAGGCGTACCGCACGACGATAATGGTCGGCACGCCGACGTTCCTCGACGCCATCGCCCGCGCCGCGACGGTCGAGCAACTGTCATCGCTCCGCCTGGCCGTGACGGGGGCCGAGAAGTGCCCCGAGCGGACCTACGACCGGCTCGAGCAGGTGAATCCGAATATGGAGGTGCTGGAGGGCTACGGCGTGACGGAGTGCTCGCCGATCGTCTCCGTCAACCGCCCCGGCCGAAGCAGGCGGGGGACCATCGGCGAGCCTATGGGGTCGATCCAGTGGGCGATCGTGGACGTCGAGACTCAGTCGCGGCGGGCAGAGCACGGCAGGGCGGGCATGCTGCTGGTCCGCGGGCCAAGCGTGTTCGGCGGGTACATGCACTACGACGGGCCGAGCCCTTTCGTCGAGTTCGACGGGCGGCAGTGGTATCGCACCGGCGACCTGGTGGTTGAGGAGTCCGGCCAGGTGCTGCGGTTCAGCGGGCGGCTCAAGCGGTTCGTGAAGATGGGCGGCGAGATGATCTCGCTGCCGGCAATCGAGTCGGTCCTGGCCGGTGCGTTCGAGGCCCCGCCGGACGGGCCCGGCGATGCGGCGGCCCGGCAGGCACGGGCTACGCCGGGGCCGTCGCTGGCAGTCGAGGCCGCCGGGCAGGAGGGGCAGGTCGAGATCGTCCTGTTCACCACGCGCCCGCTTGATCGCGAGGCCGTCAACCGCGCCATCCGCGACGCCGGCCTGTCGCCGCTGCACAACATCCGCCGCGTGATCCAGATCGACGAGATTCCGGTCCTCGGCACCGGCAAGTGCGATTACCGCGAGCTTAAACGCCGCCTGGCGGACGGGCACGCTTGATTGCGGATAGTTTATTAACCGCAAGGCGCGGAGTCGCGGAGGTTCGGAGGTCAAAAGAAGCAAAACAGATTTTGCTGTGATAAACGCAGATGAACGCAGATAGGAACTGAGTAATTCTTATCCGCGTTCATCTGCTTTTATGTAATGGTCATGACATTCATCGCAGAGCATCGAGCCGGCCGCGTTCACCCAGAAGCTATGGCCTGGCTGAATGGAGAACTGGCAGACACAGCAGTGCTCATGGCTCCAGTTGTCCTTGACCACCTTGAACTTGCCGGCGTCGAACGGTTGGCCTGTGTAGGGAATCTCGACGGTGCCGTCCTCGTAGAAGCGAGCGGGGCAGGATTTTGGGATCTCCAATGGATCCACTGGCCCAATTGAAACTAAAGCATCGGCGGCTTGGTATGTCTTGCGGACAAAAACGCGGTCGTCAATCTCCGCAAACTGATTGTCGTAGAAGGGATTGCCCCATATGCCTTGGTAATTATCGTAACCCGATCGCATATGCCGCATCTCCGCATGTGACTGCCAGATACCCCGAATGGCAATCCGCAATCCGAAATCCGCAATCCGCAATCGTCTTGTCCTTCAGGGCAAGACGACGCGTCCGAAGCGGCGCTTGCCGACCTTCAGCACCTGCCCGGCCGTCAGGCAGACTGTGGCGTTTGGGTCGGCGATTCTCTCATCGTCGAGGCTCACGGCGTTCTGGATGATCAGTCGGCGGGCTTCGCCGTTGGACTTGGCGAACCCGGCCGCGACCACCAGGTCGATGATGCCCATCGTCGGCGAGGCGACGCGGATTTCCTCAATGTCCGTCGGGGCGTTTCGCTGTGCGAAGACGCGGTCAAATTCTTCGGCGGCCTCGGCGCCGGCGGCCTGGCCGTGGTACTGCCCGACGATAAGCTTGCCAAGGTTGACCTTGGCCTGCTTGGGGTGCGTGCGGGCAGGATCGACCAGCACGTCGATCTCGCCGGCCGGCATGTCCGTCAGCAGCGTGTAGTAGTTCCGCATGAGCGAGTCGGGGATAGACATGATCTTGCCGAACATGTCGTTCGCCTCGTCGGTCACGCCGATGTAGTTGCCCTTGGACTTGCTCATCTTTTCCGTGCCGTCCAGGCCGACGAGGATGGGCATTATCAGCACGATCTGCGGCTTCTTGCCGGCGTTTTCCTGCAATTGCCGCCCGACGAGGTTGTTGAAGGTCTGGTCGGTGCCGCCGAGTTCGACGTCGGCTTCGATGCGGACGCTGTCGTAGCCCTGCATGAGCGGGTAGAGCAGCTCGTGTACGCCGATGGGCACGCCGGCCTTGTAACGCTTCTCGAACGTGTCGCGCTCCATCATGCGTGCGACGGTCATCTGGCTGGCAAGCTTGACGATGTCCGCCAGGCGCAGGCAGGCCAGCCACTGGCTGTTGTAGCGGACCTCGAACTTCTCCGGCGAGGTGTCGAGCACCTTGCCCGCCTGGTCGAAGTACGTGCGTGCGTTGGCGTCGATCTGCCCAGGCTCGAGCACGGGCCGGGTCTTGTTCTGGCCGGTTGGGTCGCCGATGCGGGCGGTGTAGTCGCCGATGATCATGACGGCCTTGTGGCCGAGGTCCTGAAACTGCCGCATCTTGCGGAGCACCACGGTGTGGCCGAGGTGGATGTCCGGCGCCGTCGGGTCCAGGCCGAGCTTGACGCGAAGCTGCCTGCCGACGGCTGCGGCCTGCCTGAGCCGCGCCTCCAACTCCTGCTGGGTATAAACGGCCTCCGCGCCACGAGACAAAAGCTGAACCTGCCGTGGGATGTCGTTTTCCAAGTCGCTCATAAGGCCGGCGAGTCTAACCGCCTGCCCGCGTGTTTGCAAGAACGCGAGAGGCCGGCAGAGCCAGCCATCGGTGTTCTTCCGGCAAGCATCCCCGTTTGCGTCGCGTATAATGGCGCGATGCTAAACGATTTACCATATTCGCTCCGGCGACCGGCAAAGGCCCAGGCGCGGGTCGTGGGGCTGTTGGCGCTGGCGGCCGCGATGGCGGTAGCCTTTTGCGCACCGGCGGGGGGATTGGGACAGGAGTCCCAGGGATTGCTATCCCTGGGCGTCGGGCCCCAGAATCCATCGTCCCAGGGATTCTTACCCCAGGGCGTCAGCGACATTGATGCGCTCGTGCCGGCGTTCAGGGAATCTATCGCGGGCAGGAACTTCAAGGTCCGCGTCGTGCCGTCCCATGAGCAGGTGGCTGCCGGGCAGTTGTTCCACGTTGCCCTCGTCTGCGACCTTGCCGACGGCTGGGTCTACTACAGCCCCGATCCCGGCCCGGTAGTCGTGGCGGGCAGTCTGGACGTCAAGGCGGGGCCGATGACCGTGATGGAGGTCCGCTGGCCCGGCGACCACGTCAAGCAGACCGACTACGGCCAGAGCCCGGTAGTCAACCACGTCTACGCGAGCCACTTCGTGATCTATGCCGGGCTGGCCGTCCCTGCCGGCGCCGCACCCGGCGAGTATGCGATCGCGCTTAGCCCCAAGGGGCAGATCTGCAAGGACGTTTGCGTGAACCTTGACGGCGACGACGCGGTCCGGGCCTTGGCGAAAGTCCGGGTCGCCGCGGCCAGCGCCGCTAACCCCAACTGGACGGATGAACTCGATGCCGGCTGGGCCTCCGCCATGCCCGCCTCGGCGATCAAGGCCAGCCACGCCTCTGCCGGCGGGCAGGTCGTGCCGGTTGCAGGCTCGGCCGCGCCGGAAGTGGCGGGGTACACCCTCTGGGCGGGGCTTGGCCTGGCGCTGCTGGCGGGGCTGACGCTGAACATAATGCCCTGCGTGCTGCCGATAATCCCGCTGCGGATATACAGCCTGGTGAACCTGGCTGGGCAGTCGCGCCGCCGCTTCGTGACCCTCGGCCTGGCGATGGCGGGCGGCATCGTGCTGTTCTTTCTCGTCCTTGCCGCCATCAGCGCGGGCCTGAGACTGCTGGGCCAGGGCACCATCGACCTCAACGAGCACTTCAAGTACCCGCCCGTCCGCATAGCGATCGCCATGATACTGCTGGCCCTGTCGGCCAACTTGTGGGGGCTGTTCAACGTCATCGTGCCCGGCAAGGTGGCAGGCCTGGGGCAGGGATCATCGTCCCACGGCCACGCCGCCGCCCTTGGCATGGGGGTGATGATGGCTGTGCTCAGCACGCCTTGCAGCTTCTGGCTGATGGCGCTTGCGGTGGCGTGGGCGCAGCTTCAGCCGCTGTGGCTCGGCTCGCTGGCGATTGTCGCCATCGGCGTGGGCATGGCCCTGCCGCACGCGGTGCTGGCGTCATTCCCGGACTCGGTCAGCCTGCTGCCGAGGCCCGGCGTGTGGATGGAGTATTTCAAGCAGACGATGGGCTTCCTGCTCATCCCGGCCGTGCTTTACCTGCTCAGCACCCTGCCCCCCCGGGGCGGCTGGCCGTGGCTCGTCGGCGGCTTCGGCGCGGTGCTGGTGTTGAGCCTGTGGATGTGGGGAAGCTGGGTCCGCTTCGACGCGCCGCCTGGCCGCAAGCTCATCGTCCGCGGCGCCGCGGTCGTGCTGGCCGTGGCGGCGGGCTTCTGGCTGCTGCCCCAGCCGGCCCGGGCGGGAGTCGAGTTCGAGCCGTTTGGCATCATGCGGATAGACCACGGGCGCGAGGATGGGCGGATCGTCGTCGTCAAGGTCGCCGCCGCGTGGTGTACCGAATGCAAGATCCTCGACTACCGCGTCTTCGACCGGCCGGAAATCGCCCGGGCCTTCCGCGGCCGCAAGGTCGTGGCCGTCGAGGCCGACGTGACCGACAAGTCCAGCCCCGCCTCGCAATGGGTCAAGACAAACTTTGGCGGCGCCCCGCCAATGACCATCATCTACCCCGTGCCCCCAGGCCCGCCGAGAGTGGTCGTCGGCGTCTTCGGGCCTGACGAGATGCTCCGATATTTGGAGGAAGCCCAGGCCGGCAAACCCGGCCGGTAGGGGGGTGGTGCGTTCGGCTTATGGATCGATAACCCGTTAACCGATAGCATATTGCGGGCCTGACGCCAGTGCCGGACATCACGTTTGATTCACGGGCACGCTTGGTGTATGATGCCGGGCAAGGAACAAGCGACATGGAACCGAAAATCCATACTCTGACCATAGAACGATTCCGTGCCATTCGGCAACTGAAGATCGAAGGCCTCGGCCGTGTCAATCTGATCACCGGCAAGAACAACACCGGCAAGTCATCAGTGCTGGAGGCGTTGAGACTCCTGGCGTCTGAAGGGTCGCCGGCTGTCATTGACGACATCCTGCGGTTGAGGGAAGAGAAGGACGGCGATCCGTCCGGATCCCAAACCATGGAGGAGGTCTCGGGCCTTTTTCGCGGATTCCCGCGTTTCTCAAACGAAACCGAGCCAATCGTCATATCTTCCAGGGCTCAAGCATCCATGAAGGTGACCCTGAAGATGAAATGGATTCCCAGGCACCATGACCGCTTGGGCAGAAAGAAGTCGGTGCGGGGGGTGCCCACAAGTGATGAGGAAGAATTGACCCAAGCGCTAGAGGTGGACTCGAACGGCGACACCCACCTCTGGCTAGGATTTTGCGGGCACTCTGTGGGAAAAGAACCACCCATTCCCTGCGAATTCCTCGGCCCATTGAGCGGCGGACAAACAGGCGCACTGGCCCCATTGTTCGACAAGATAGCCTTGACAGAATTTGAAGAACATGTACTCCATGCCCTTCAAATTATTGACTCAAGAATATCTGGAGTACGGATGGTCGGCGGGGAGACTCCAAACCAGGAGCGGAGGGCCATTGTTCGCGCGGAAGGGTTCCCTCGTCCCGTACCTCTCCGCACCTTCGGCGACGGACTGAATCGGCTTTTCGGCATCGCGCTTTCGCTGGTGAACGCCAAGGGTGGTTTCTTGCTGATCGACGAATTCGAGAACGGAATGCACCACACGGTCCAGACCGACGTGTGGCGGGCCATTTTCAAACTTGCCAAGGATCTGGACATCCAGGTTTTTGCGACCTCCCACAGTTGGGATTCGATCGAGGCGTTTCAGAAAGCCGCCAGCGAGGTCCCGGAAGAAGGGGTTCTCATTCGGCTGACTCGAAAGGGCCGGGACATCATCCCGACTGTATTAAGCGAAGACGAGCTCGCCATTGCCGCGCGCGACCGGATCGAGGTGCGGTGACATGGCTGGCAAAAAGTTTCTTCTGGTTGAGGGCGTCGACGACAAGCATGTCATGGGGCACATATGCGGCAACCGTGGCATTCCGCCGCTCGATGAAATCAAGGACTATGATGGCGTCGATGATCTGCTCAAGAGGTTTCCGGTACGGCTGAAGATGGGCGAGGGCGACATCATAGGCGTGGTAATTGACGCGGACACCGACTTGGGCTCACGGTGGGAAGCGATACGGCATCTTCTCATCCGGAACGGATATGCGAACGTTCCGACGAGCCCATCGCCTGATGGGACCATTCTTGACCCTCCCGCCGATACCCTGCTGCCCCGCGTGGGTGTGTGGATCATGCCCGACAACCGGACCACCGACATCCTTGAGGATTTTCTGCGCTTTCTGGTGCCTGAGGGCTCGGTGTTGTTCAGGCACGCAACCGAAAGCGTGGCGACCATACCGGCCGGCGAGCGACTCTTCAATGAGTCTGTCAAACCCAAAGCCGTCATTCACACGTGGTTGGCTTGGCAGGAGAAACCAGGAAAGCCTCTCGGAACGGCCATAACGGCCAGGTATCTCGACCCCACCGTACCACAAGTCGACGTACTTGTGGCGTGGCTCAAGACACTGTTCTTTCCCTGATGTCTATGCCCTATTCTTTGCCTCCTCCTTCCACCCATTCTCGGCAATCTGACTACCGCGACTATCAGCATCGCGAAGAAACAACATTGTGATGTGGTTTCCAACAAGTTACAATCTTGTCATTCGGGTTCGCCGATAGACAGGAATGTAGACATAAGCCGCGGCTGGCATGGCCAATGCCAGCCCGGCGCTCAGGAGCAACAATCTGATGCCGACCGGTTCGAGTACGAGTACGGGTTCGAGTCTGATTGACGGCCGAAAGCACGCCAAGGAGCTTGACGCCCTTTATCGCATCAGCCGGATCCTGGCCATGGGCGTCGGCGAGAGGTCGATGCTCGCGGAGATTCTGGACATTCTCCACGACGGGCTCGGCATGCGGTCGGGCACCATCATGCTGGTCTCGCCGGACCGCCAGGAGCTGCTCGTCGAGGTCGGGCACAATCTTTCGCGGCGGCAGGCCAAGACGGTCCGCTATCGCATGGGCGAGGGCATCAGCGGCAAGGTCGTCCAGACCGGCAAGCCGGCAGTCGTGCCTAAAGTCAGCGAGGAGCCCCAGTTCCTCAACCGTCTCCGCGGCTATCGCAAGATCAGCAAGGACGAGATCAGCTTTATTTGCGTGCCGATCTCGGCCGGCAAGGAGGTCATCGGCGCGCTGTCGGTGGACCGGCTGTTCGACGAGTCGGCCCCGCTGGACGAGGACGTCCGGCTGCTGAGCATCGCCGCCAGCATGATTGCCAACGACATCAACGCCCGGCGCCGCTCGGCCATCGAGCGCGAGGCGCTGGAGACCGAGAACCTTCAGCTTCGCAGCCAGCTCGAGGATGTGTATCGCCCGGAGAACATCATCGGCAACTCCGACGCGATGCGGGCGGTGTACCGTTCGATCCAGCAGGTGGCCGGCAGCGACACGACGGTGCTGATCCGCGGCGAGAGCGGCACGGGCAAGGAACTGGTCGCCCACGCCATTCACTATTCCAGCCCGCGGGCGCGCAACGCCTTCGTGAAGGTCAACTGCGCGGCCCTGAGCGAGAACCTGCTTGAGAGCGAGCTGTTCGGGCACGAGAAGGGCGCGTTTACCGGCGCGATCCAGGCCAGGGCCGGGCGGGTCGAGGAGGCTGACGGCGGGACGCTCTTCCTCGACGAGATCGGCGACTTCTCGCTGGCCACGCAGGTCAAACTGCTGCGGTTCCTCCAGGAACGCGAGTTTGAGCGCGTCGGCAGCAACAAGGTACACAAGACCAACGTCCGCGTGATCACGGCCACCAGCCGCGACCTGGAAAAGGGCGTCGAGCAGGGCGAGTTTCGCAAGGACCTGTACTACCGCGTGAACGTTTTTCCGATCGTGCTGCCGTCGCTTCGGGCGCGGAAGAACGACATCCTCCTTCTGGCCGACCACTTTGTGGAGCGGTACGCCAGGAAACTCGGCAAGGACGTCCGGCGCATCACCACGCCGGCGATCAACATGATGGTCGCCTACCACTGGCCCGGCAACGTACGCGAGCTGGAGAACTGCATCGAGCGGGCGGTGCTGCTGAGCGACGACGGCGTGATCCACGGGCATCACCTGCCGCCGACGCTCCAGACTTCCGACGCCTCGGACACCATCGGCGAAGGCACGCTCCAGGACCGCGTTGACCTCTTCGAGCGCGACCTGATCGTCGATGCCCTCAAGCGCAACGACGGCGGCATAACCGCCGCCGCCAGGGACCTCGCCTCGACGCCGCGGATCATCCGCTACAAGATCGACAATCTGCGAATCGACTGGAAACGCTACCGCCCGGCGGGAGGGGACTGAACCATTGCGGATTGCGGATTGCGGATTGCGGATTGGGAGATCTTAAGAACCGTTGAGCAATGATGAACGCAGATGAACGCTGATGAAGAAACAAAGTCCTTATCTTCGTTCATCCGGGTTCATCATTGCCATCCTCGGGACAATTCATAACGCGAGTTCGAAATCGTCCGCCCTGTCCCCAATCCCCAATCCGCAATCCGCAATCCGCAATCCGCAATCCGCAATAGAGCGGCTCACCGTCTCAGCCAGCGGTCGATTCCCCCGGCCGCCTGTCGGCCGGCGTAGATTGCCCGCACTACCAGCGACGCGCCGCTGGCGGTGTCGCCGGCGGCGAAGGTGCCTTCGCGGCCGGTGGCGCCATCGGGCGCGGCCGCCACGTTTCCCCGGCCGTCGAGGGCAAGGCCGAGTGCGTCGATGAGCCCGCCGTGGACGACGTGCATGAACCCCATCGCCAGCAGCACCACGTCGACCTTGATCGTGAACTCAGTGTCGGGCAGTTCGCGCATCTGCCAGCCTGACGGGCCCTGGACCCACTGGACCTGGCAGCCGGTGAGGCTTTCGACGTGCTGGGCGGCGCCCGAGAAGTTCCTTGTCGTCACGGACCAGCGGCGGTCGCAGCCTTCCTCATGGCTGGTGGACGTGCGGAGTATTCTCGGCCAGGCCGGCCAGGGGGTGTCGCCTGGGCGGGCCTGGGGCGGTTTCGGGAGGATCTCGAACTGGTGGACCTGCCTGGCGCCGAGCCTGTTGGCGGTTCCGACGCAGTCGCTTCCGGTGTCGCCGCCGCCGATGACGACGACCACCTTGTCCCTGACGACGATGTTGTCGCGGTCGTCGGCGGGCAGCTCGCCCGCGTTGACGCGGTTCTGCCGGGTCAGGAAGTCCATCGCGAAGTGGATGCCCTCGAGGTTCCGCCCTGGCACGCTCAGGTCTCGCGGCTGGCCTGCGCCCATGGTCAGGCAGACGGCGTCGAAGGTGCGATCCAGATACCGCGCGGAGATGTCCTCGCCGACGGCCACGCCGGTCTGAAACTCGACGCCCTCCAGCCGCATCTGATCGAGGCGGCGGTCGAGAATGTGCTTTTCGAGCTTGAAGTCCGGTATGCCGTACCGCAGCAGCCCGCCTGGCTTCTGGCCTTTCTCGAAGACGGTGCAGCGATGGCCGGCGCGAGTTAGTTGCTGGGCGGCGGCGAGGCCAGCCGGGCCGCTGCCGATCACCGCCACGCGTTTGTCCGACCAGTTCCGAGGCGGGCGCGGCTCGATCCAGCCCTCCTCGAACGCCCGCTGGACGATCTGAAGCTCGATGTGCTTGATCGTCACCGGCTCGCTGTTGATGCTCAGCGTGCAGGCGGCCTCGCAGGGCGCGGGGCAGATTCGCCCCGTCATCTCCGGGAAGTTGTTGGTCGAGTGAAGTATCTCCGCCGCCTCGCGCCAGCGGCCCTGATAGACGAGGTCGTTGAACTCGGGAATGCGGTTGAGCACCGGGCACCCGACGCCGTGGCAGTAGGGCACGCCGCAATCCATGCAGCGCGCGGCCTGGCGGTGCAACTGTTCAGGCGTCAGCGGCAGGTCGATCTCGCCGAAGTCCCTGACTCGCTCGGCCGGGGGCCTGTGGCCTATGTCCTGGCGGGCATATTCGATGAAGCCGGTCGGCTTACCCATGGAACACCTCCTCGGTGGCGGGAGTTGTTTCCGTCCGCCGATCCTCACGCTGGCGAATTCGCTCGAGGCTCTTTCGGTAGTCGATCGGCATTACTTTCACGAACCTGCCCACCATCTGGCTCCAGTTCTCGATGATATGCGCGGCCCGCTGGCTTGCGGTGAGCTTGAAGTGGCGCTCGATCAGCGTTCGGAGCACCTGGCGGTCGTCGTTCTGCCAGACGTACTCGATGTCCACCATGTCCAGGTTGCAGCGCGTGTCGAAAAGCTGCATCTCGTCCAGCACGTAGGCGATTCCGCCGCTCATGCCGGCGGCGAAGTTCCGCCCGGTCTCGCCGAGTATTACGGCCAGGCCGCCGGTCATGTACTCGCAGCCGTGGTCGCCGACTCCCTCGACAACGGCGGTGGCGCCGCTGTTCCGCACGCAGAAGCGCTCGCCGACCATGCCGTTGACGTACAGCTCGCCGCTGGTGGCGCCGTAGAGGATCACGTTGCCGGCGACGATGTTGAGATGGGCCTCGAAACGCGACTGGGGCGGGGTCTGGACGATGATCCGCCCGCCCGAGAGGCCCTTGCCGACGTAGTCGTTCGCGTCGCCGACGAGGTGGAATGTCACGCCCGGCACCAGGAACGCCCCGAAGCTCTGCCCGGCCGTGCCGTGGAAATGAATCTCCAACGTGCCGTCCGGCAGCCCAGCGGCGCCGTAACGATTAACCAGGCGGTTGCTCAGGATCGCCCCGACCGCCCGATGCACGTTGCGGATCGGCAGCTCGATGCGAACCGGCCGGCCGTCCTCGATGGCGGACTTGGCCTTTTCCATGATCGTCCAGTCGAGGTGGTCGTCCAGTCGGCGCGGCTGGGCCTTTGTCAGCCGCAAGTCGCAGTTGTACGGGTTTCGCGGGCGGGCCAGCACGGCCGAAAAGTCCAGCCCGCGGGCCTTCCAATGCTCGATGGCCTCCTTGCGGTCGAGACAGTCGACGCGACCGATCATGTCCTGGAACTTCCTGAAGCCAAGCTGCGCCATGATCCGGCGGATGTCCTCGGCCACAAACGTCAGGTAATTCACGAGGTGC
>CAYOBS010000063.1:12117-14171 GCA_964402305.1 uncultured Planctomycetaceae bacterium
CGCCATGATCCGGCGGATGTCCTCGGCCACAAACGTCAGGTAATTCACGAGGTGCTCCGGCTTGCCTGTGAACCGCTTTCGCAGCTCGGGGTCCTGCGTCGCCACGCCGACCGGGCACGTGCCGAGGTGGCACTTTCGCATCATCACGCAGCCGAGGGTTATGACCGCGGCCGTGCCGAAACCGAACTGGTCGGCCCCGAGCATCGCGCCGATGACCACGTCGCGCCCGGTGCGCAACTGCCCGTCGACCTGCACGCGGATGCGGTCCCGCAGGCCGTTGAGGACCAGCACCTGCTGCGTCTCGCTAAGCCCCAGCTCCCAGGGGATTCCCGCGTGCTTGATCGAGCTGAGCGGGCTTGCTCCGGTGCCGCCGTCGTGGCCGCTGATGAGCACCTCGTCGGCGTTGCCCTTTGCCACGCCCGCGGCAATCGTGCCCACGCCGACCTCCGAGACGAGCTTGACGGAAATCTTCGCCTCGGTGTTGGAGCACCGCAGGTCGTAGATGAGTTGGGCGAGGTCCTCGATGGAGTAGATGTCGTGGTGCGGCGGGGGGCTGATGAGCGTCACGCCCGGCGTCGAGTGGCGCAGGCGGGCGATCTCCTCGGTGACCTTGTGCCCGGGAAGCTGCCCGCCCTCGCCGGGCTTGGCGCCCTGGGCCATCTTTATCTGAAGCTCGCGGGCGTTGGCGAGGTAAAGGGCCGTAACGCCGAACCGGCCGCTGGCGACCTGCTTGATGGCGCTGTTGCGGCTGTCGCCGTTGGGATCGAGTGAGTACCTGGCGGGGTCCTCGCCGCCCTCGCCGGTGTTGCTCATGCCGCCGATGCGGTTCATGGCCAGGGCCAGCGTCTCGTGGGCTTCCTTGCTGATCGAACCGTGCGACATGGCGCCGGTGCAGAACCGCTTGACGATCTCACCTGCCGGCTCGACCTGCTCCAGGGGCACGGGCCCCAACGGGGCAGGCTCGCCGGCGGGTTTGAAGTCGAACAGCCCGCGCAGCGTGCAGAGCCTGCGGCCCTGGTCGTCGACGGCGGCGGCGAAGTCGTCGTACGCCTTCCGGTCGTTATTGATCGCCGCGTGCTGGAGCCTCGAGATGGTGGTGGGATTCCACAGGTGGCTCTCGCCTTCGTGGCGGAACTGGTACTCGCCGCCGAACTCGAGCTCCAGCCCCAGGCGCTCCTGGCATTGCGGGTCGAAACCCGCCTTGTGGCGGGCCAGGGCCTCGCGGGCGATCTCGTCAAGCCCGATGCCGGCAATCCGCGACGGCGTGCCGGTGAAGTACCTGTCCACGACCTGGCGATTGAGCCCGATGGCCTCGAAAAGCTGGGCCCCGTGGTAGCTGCGAAGCGTGGAGATGCCCATCTTCGAGATGGTCTTGAGGATGCCCTTCTTTATGGCCGCGATGTAGTTGTCGGCCAGCTCGCCGAGTTCCAACTCCGCCGGCAGGTCGCCGCGCCCGCGGAGGTCTTCGAGGGCCTCGAAGGCCAGGTACGGGTTGATCGCGTTGGCGCCGTGCCCGCACAGCAGGCAGAAGTGCATTACCTCTCGCGGCTCGCCGCTCTCGACGACGATCCCCGCCTGCCCTCGCAGGCCCCGCTCGAGCAGGCCGTGATGAACGGCCCCGACCGCCAGCAGCATGGGGATGGCGGCGCGTGCCTCGCGTGCGTCCCGGTCGGAGATAATCAGCAGGGACGCGCCGTCTCGCACAGCCCGCTCGGCCGCGCCGACAAGCTCATCCAGCCCGCGTGCCAGGGCCTGGCCGGGGTCGTCGTCCGCGGCGTCGAACAGAGCGGCAACGGCGGCTACGCGGAAGTCCGGGCGGTCGCAGTTCCGCAGGCGCTGCATGTCTTCGTTGGCCAGGATCGGGTGCGGCAGCTTGAGCATGCGGCAGTGCTCGGGAGTCTCATCCAGCAGGTTGCCCGACCTTCCGGTGTAGGACATCAGGCTCATCACCAGCTCTTCGCGGTAGGGGTCGATGGGCGCGTTGGTGACCTGGGCGAACATCTGCCTGAAGTAGCTGTAGAGCCGCTTCGGCTTGTCGCTCAGCACAGCCAGGG
>CAYOBS010000064.1:0-14126 GCA_964402305.1 uncultured Planctomycetaceae bacterium
GCGCCTGGAGACCGTGCCGTTGGAGGGCTTCCGGCTGGCGGACCTGGGCGCGGAGGCGCAGTGGCGGCACTGGCTGCGTGGCGGCATGCCGCTGTCTTACACGGCCCGCAGCGAAGCCGGATCCCTCGTATGGCGCCGCCAGTTCCTTCAGACGTTTCTCGAGCGCGATGTGCCGCAACTGGGCATCACCATCCCGGCCGTGGCGCTGCGACGATTCTGGAACATGGTCGCTCACTACCACGGCCAGACATGGAACGCCGCCGAACTGGCACGCGCCCTGGCCATCAGTGAGTCTACCGTGCGCCGCTACCTCGACCTGATGACCGGGGTGTTCACGGTCCGCCAGTTGCCGCCCTGGTTCGAGAACCTCGGCAAACGGCAGGTCAAGGCCCCGAAGGTCTACATCCGCGACAGCGGCCTGTTGCACGCGCTGCTGGGCATTGGCAGCCGGCGCGACCTGGAGCTTCACCCGAAGGTCGGCGCATCATGGGAGGGCTATGCCGTCGAGGAGATTCTCAAGGCGCTGCGCCCGGATGAAGCTTATTACTGGGCGACGCACCAGGGCGCCGAACTCGACCTTCTGCTGTTCAAGCGAGGTCGCCGCATCGGGATCGAGTGCAAGCGCATGGACGCGCCCGTGCTCACGCCCTCCATGCGTATCGCCATGGCCGACTTGAAGCTCGATGAACTCCACATCGCGTATCCCGGCGACAAGCGGTATGCGCTGGCCAAGAACGTCGAGGTTGTGCCATTGGCGCAACTGGTCGACGCGACGTGATCTCGTCTCCAGCAGGGGCAGCTCGTACGCCCACACGTTCTCACGTCTTGGCCCCAGACCAGACTACGGCACCTGACCTCGTTGCCTGCCCTGCCTGCCAAGAACGCCAAAGAAGCCCATGCAATATTCTCGCGGATTTACCCGCCCTTCTTCATGGCTGCAGACCCCTACTTGGGCGCCTCTTGCGATTCCGCCGGCTTCTTGGGCGCCTCTTGCGTTTCCGCCGGCTTCTTGGGCGCCTCTTGCGATTCCGCCGGCTTCCACTGGATGCCGGTAAGCTCGACGACGCAGGCGCAGACGTGGATCGGCTCCGGCACGGCCCCCTGAAGTTCCTTTTCCCGGACTGACTTGACGAAGCGCACCTCGCAGGGGCCGTCCTTGTCGGCGACAAAGTCCTGGCGGAACTCCTCGCCCTTGGGCCCGATCGCCTTGGACGTGCCGTTGGCCTGGCGGATGAACACCGGCTTGATTTCCGGCCGGCTCTCGGGCCTGCCCTTGCGGCGTGTCCGCGGCTCGCTGTCGGCTGAGCCATAATACACCTCGATGTCGAAGTCGCCGGTCTTGCCGCTCACGGACACGATGCTGTACGTGTTGCCCTTCCTGGCGGTGAACTTGCGGACGATCACGGGCATAAAAACCGGTACTTCGGGGCGCAATGCCGGCATAATGAAGTACGAGTTCGCATCCAGGCCCTTGCCCTGCCACTGGCACCGATTGAAGCCCTTGGCCTTCCACGTCGCAACGGCGGCCTCCAGGTCGGCGGTCAACTGCTGCCGGGGGACCACCACGCGGCGGACCTCCTCGGCATTCAGGGCGATTAGGTCTGGCGAGTCGATCTTGCCGGACATCAGGTCGATGAGCTCCTGGAGCTTGTGGAAATGCACGGCGAAGTTCATCTCGCTCTTGCCCTGAATCATGCGGGATACGATTCCCACCACGCGCCCGTCCTTATCCAGCACCGGCCCGCCGCTGTTGCCCTTGTTGATCGGAGCGGTCAGGCGGAAAAGCGTGGGATCGCCCAGCGCGTCTTCCTTGATGAAAGACACATCGCCCTTGACCAGCGATTGCGCCAGGATGCCCTCGGCGCCGGCGCCGGGATTGCCCACCACCCAGACAGGCCGGCCCACCTTCAGATCCTTGGCGACCTTCAAGGGGCGCACCTTCAGCTTCTCGATGATTTTCCCGGCTTCGGACGGCAGCTTCAGGATGGCCAGGTCCTCATTGCGATGGATATGCACGACGTCCTTGGGCGACAGCTTGATGTCGTCGGACTGGTCCTTGACGGACTTGCCCTCCGGCAGGAATCGCACGGCGTAGCCGTTCGGCGCGTCATCGACGACGTGTCGGTTGGTGACCACCAGATAGCCCAGGCCCGCGGGCTTTATCAGAAAACCCGATGCGACGCTCTTGCCCTCGTGTCCCTCGAAGATCGTGTGCCCCTCGATGAGGGAGACCGACGATTTCATCCTCGAATACATGTCCGCCACGTCGCCGGGCCGCGGCCAGAGTTCATCCTCCACGGCCTTGAGGCGGGTGGAAGCGATTTCGATCTGGAGGTCGGTCGAATCGGCCAGTTCCTTCAGGGCCGCGCCACCGGGCTTGTGCTGCTTGAGCTCGGCCAGTTGTTGCGAAAGGGCCTTGAACTTGTCCAGTGCCGCCTTCAGTGCATCTTTCGCGCTTACCAGGGCCTTCTCGTCGAGGCTTGCTATAATCTCCGAGTCAGGCTGCCCTGCCGCGTCGGGCGCGGCCGAGAGGGCCTTGTCCCCCAGCGCCTGGGCTTGCCTGTACGACGCCTTTACCTTTTCCAGATCGTACTTGGGGGGCTGGAGCAGAACCAGGCCAAGTCCGACGGCAAGCACAACCAGCGCGATGACGCCCAGGCCTATCAGCAGCGGGGCCTTGCTCCTGACAGGCTTGGCCAACGGAATGCCGTCAGGCTCAGCCAGCCGGGCCATGGGCACATCGTCCGGCTCGGCCGGCGGGGCCATGGGCACGTCAGGCGCCGGTGGCGGGCAGGCCGGCACGACAAGCACCAGGCCAGGGTTCTCACCTTGCGGCGCGGCGGCGGCGGGGCCGAGTTCCATACCGGCCACAACCGGAGCAGCTTGGGACGCGGCAGCAGACGCATCCGCTTGTGGCGCGGCGACAACCGGAATCGCCGGCGATACAGGAGCTGCCGGGACGGCCTGCGGGGCGGGGGCGGGCACATCGGCCTTTGCCGCCGCCGGCGCGGCGGCAGCGGGCCGCTGCGCGGTCGAGAGGGCAGCCAGCAGGTTCGCCATTGCCTCGGCCGAACCTGCCTGGGCTGCCGGGGCTACAAACCCCTCTCCCTTGACGGGAGAGGGTGGCCCGTAGGGCCGGGTGAGGGTGCCGGCCGGGACGCCTGGCGAGTCCGAATTGTCCGCCAGTGGCACGCGGATTTTCTGCCCGCACTTCTGGCACGTGGCCAATTTGCCGGCGGCCTCATCGGCCACGCGGTAGGGAGCGCCGCAGTGCTCGCAACTGAACCTGAGCATCACAGATGCCTTTCTCCATCATCTCATCACCTCGTGGAGTGAGTGATCGGTATATCCTGTATAACGATTGGCGGTTGCATCGCCAAGGGAAAACGGCCGATCAGGCAGGGCCGAAGGCTCATGTGCGCGGATTTTCCGGCGGTGGGGTTCCTGATCCCGGTCCCAACGGGGCAGGCAGGGCGATTGCTCCAGGCCACGGGCACAAGCCCGTGGCAGACCCATGACGGCCGCGAACCGCCCGAAATCGCCGTGGTCGCTGAGCGGAGCCGTCGATCACGCGGCGACAGGCTGACAAACAGCCTCTTTGCCCAGCCTCTTCGCTCGTGTCAACCGATGCTGCGCCAGATACAATAACGGCCAAACTCCAGAAACCTGCTCGCTGAAGCGAGCTGAAGCGAGCAGGCCTCGAGAGCGAGTGCGGGACACAGGGTGCGGGACAGCGTCCTTGCATGAATGGGGCCGGTTGGCGATACTGTCGGGGCGACGTGGGAGCAAGGATGAGCGAGTTGGCGGACAGGTTGGCGAAAAAATTGGCTGGGCGGTTCCTCGTCATCGACGGACCGGACGGCGCGGGCAAGAGCACGCAGGCGGGCCTGCTGGCGGAGCATCTCCGTGCCGGCGGCGCGGCCGTGAGGTTGGTCCGCGACCCCGGCGGCACCGCCATCGGCGACCGCATACGGCAGGTCCTGCTGGACCGCGCCCACGGGGAGATGGCCGTGGAGTGCGAATTGATGCTTTACATGGACAGCAGGGCGCAACTGGCGGCCGAGGTCATCCGCCCTGCCCTTGCGGGCGGGATGTGCGTGCTGAGCGACCGGTACATTTCATCGACCATTGCCTATCAGGGCGCGGGCGGGATGGACCCGGATGCAATCCGCCAGGCAGCGAAGATAGCGGTCGGGCCAGCCTGGCCGGATTCCAGAGTGACCTCCGTCTCCCCCCAAGGAAAGGAGTTTGCGTGATATGGACGGACGTTTCATCGCCATCGAGGGCCTGGACGGCTGCGGCAAATCAACTCAGATTGAGTTGTTGCGGACCCGTTTCCAGGCCAGCCAGCAAGCGGCAGACTATCTTCATTTCCCTCGGTTCGAGTGCCCCTATTACGGCGATCTGATTGCCAGGTTCCTTCGCGGTGAATTCGGAAGCGTCCAGAAGGTTCATCCCTCCCTCGTGGCACTCCTGTACGCGGAGGATCGGAGAGACGCAGCGGGAACGATCTCGGCGTGGCTCGACGCCGGGCACGTTGTTATCGTAGACAGATACGCCTACTCGAATGTCGCTTTCCAGGCCGCGAAGGTCGCTGGGGAGACAGCGAAGGCCGCGCTGACGTCCTGGATTCTTGGCCTGGAATTCGAGTACAATCGCATACCCCGGCCCGACCTTTCGATCTTCCTCAATATGCCAATGTCATTCATCCTGCGGAATCTGGCGGCGAGCAGGCAAGGGGGGGGAAGGGCGTATCTTGCCGGAAAACAGGACATTCACGAAGGATCAGCAGACCTGCAGGAGCGTGTTTTGCACGAATACCTCCGTGCCGCCGAGCGGATGGGAGATCTGGTGAGGCTGGACTGCTGGGGCCCGAGAGGCGATGTCTTACCGCCCGACGAGATTCACTCTCGGGTCTGGTCGCTTATCCAAGAGAGGTGCGGGTCATGAAGTCCGCCATCCTGTGTTTCCCACATATCGAAGGGAGACCGCAGTTCCCGACCGGGCTATACAAGATAGCCACGCACTGCATCTCCAAGTTCAAGGTGCACGTCTTCGATGAGCGCCTCGACCCTACAGCAGGCGACCAGATCGAGATGCTTCTACGCAAAGAGGAGGTGCTATGCCTGGGGGTGTCCTGCATGACCGGCAGGCAGATCCATTCGGCTCTCCGGCTGTCGGAGCGATTCCATGGACGGGTCCCAATCGTGTGGGGAGGCTGCCACGCAACTATCCTACCCCGGCAGACCCTTGACAGTGGGCTCGTTGACTACGTCGTCCGAGGGGACGGAGAGCAGGCGATGCCGCAACTCCTGACGCTCCTGGGCTTGCCTTCTGGCCCCAATCGCCCGGACTGGGCGTGGGACCGCGTACACTCATTCAGCGCTTTCGGAGACTCCTATGTTGACTTCGACGAGTATCCCCTTGATGCGCGGTATCTTCTCACGAGAGACAGTCTCCATCGCGCGGTGACCCTCGAGACAAGCCGTGGATGCCCCCATCGCTGTGCATACTGCCACAACACTGCCGCCGGGAGGGGGTACGTGGCCATGCCTTCGGAGAAAGTCCTGGCGACCATCGATGATCTCCGGGGTAGGCACGCGCTTGGGGGAGTGGTCTTCCAAGAGGACAACTTTTTCGTGAAGCCGAGCAGGGCGTTTGCCATCGCGAAGGGCCTTGCCACAAGGGGCCTTCGATGGAAGGCCAACTGCCGAGCCTCCTACGTGGCTCACTTTTCGGATGATGATCTGGCGATGCTGTCGGCCAGCGGGTGCGCCGTGCTCCAATGCGGCGCAGAAGCAGGATCCCAGAGAATCCTGGACTTGATCACCAAGGATGTCACTGTCGCCACGATCCTCGCGGCAAACAAGCGACTCGAACGCCATCGGATTCCTGTGCGGTACAATTTCATCATTGGCTTCCCAACGGAAACCGTAGCGGAAATACGGGAGACTTTGGCGTTGATGAAACAACTTCGCCAGGAGAACCCCCTCTGCTTACCCCCGTTCCTGAACATCTACGCTCCTTATCCGGGTACGCCTCTGTATCCCCTTGCGATCGAACAGGGATTCATCGCTCCCTGCGACTTGGAGGGCTGGTCACAGATCACTTGGAATTGCGCCAATGCGCCCTGGCTCGGGGAGGACGTTCGGAACGAGATGTCAAAGCTGTCCGCCCGATTCCTTGAGGAGAGCGACTATGCTAAGTTCGTCTCGTAGGTCCCATAGCTTCTTCCCATGGTTCTACCTGGCCTCGATCGTCGGTGCCGGGCTTATACTCGTCTTCGTCGGCCTATGGCTTGACACCAAACATGAAGCCGCCGTCCTTGCCGCTGTGTTCCAGCCTTCCACCGCGCAGGCGCAGGCAACCACGGACGTCTACTACCAGATGGGCATCGTCACGATGTCTGTAGGCTGCTCGGTCGTGGCGACGGGGTTGTGCGGCTTCCTGTACCATGCGTTGATACGCCACACGCGTGACGAGAAGATCCGGCTGCGGGAACTCAACGATGCGGGCTTTTACAAGGCTCACGAGAGGCGGGAACTGACCGAGTATTACGGCAGACTCATTGAGGGCTGCCAAGCGAACATCGATGTCCTGGGCTGGTCTTTCCGTCGCTTTCACGATTCGTATGCCGACAGGATCCTCACAAAGGTTAGGACGAACCCAGGATTCCACGTCCGACTGCTCGTGGTGGACCCAGAAGGGGAAGAAGCCAAACTCCGCATGGACACGGAGGGAGAGTCGGAGACCTACTTCCCTGATTGCCTCCGGAGGCTAGTGGAGTTTGCGGACAAGGCACCCGCGAGCATTGAGGTCAGGAAGCTCGACCGTTGTGTTCGGTTGCCCACGATGTACTTCCGAATCGACAGCGTAGCGTTCGTCGGCCCCTATTTCCACGCCCAGCGAAGCAACTTGTCTGTAACCTACGAACTGCGTGACCCCGGGTGGCTTTTCAGCAGGTACTCATCGCAGTTCGAGTTGCTGTGGGATAGGTTCTCCCATTCCTGTCATTCTGCCGGAGCGAACCTTGATTGAGCAATGGGCTCGAGGTGGTGCGAAGATGCCCGATCTTCTGGACATTGTCGGACAGGACGCCGCGGCGGGCCTGATTCAGCGTAGCTTGGGTGGCAATCGCCAGCCGCACGCGTACCTGTTCGCGGGCCCTGCCGGGGTCGGCAGGCGGACGATGGCGGTGGCGCTGGGGCGGACACTGCTTTGCGATAACGTGCAGATGCGACCCAACAACGGCAAATTGCATGACTTGGACGCTGACCAACCCGTCCGCCAGGCCTGCGGGGCGTGCCATAGTTGCCGGATGATCGAGGCCGGCACGAACCCGGACTTTCAGATGGTCTACAAGGAACTCGCCCGCTACCACGACGACGCGAACGTCCGCTCGCGGGTGATGCAGGACCTCGGCATCGACGTTATCAAGAGTTTCCTGATCGACCCAGCCAACCGGAGTTCAGCACGGGGGCGCGGGAAGGTCTTCATCGTGCAGGAGTCGGAACTGCTGAGCATCGCCGCCCAGAACGCCCTGCTCAAGACGCTGGAAGAGCCGCCGCCGGGTGTGCGTATTATTCTGATATGCCGCTGGCCGGACCGGATGCTGCCTACGACGCTAAGTCGTTGCTGGATAGTGCGTTTCGGCCCGCTGCCGGCGGCGTTCGTGCGGAATAAGCTCCTGGAGGCCGGCGCAGGCGACGCGGAGGCCGCCTTCTGGGCCGGCTTTACGGAAGGCTCGGTGGGACGGGCACTTAAGCTGGCAGCCCAGGACATGTACGCGATAAAGCGGGATGTGCTGACAAGGTTGTCGAACCTCTCCGCCGCCGGTGGCGCGGAATTGAGCGAACACCTCGTCAAGCTCACTGATAATCTCTCCGCCCAGGCTGTAGCGGAGGCCAAGGCGGCAGATGGGGCGGACCTGGCCAAGACGCTCGCGTCGCGTCAGGCGGCCGGGATGGTGCTGGAGCTCATCGCCAGCGCCTACCGTGACGCCCTGACGATCTCGACTGGCTCGCCTCGGCCGCTGGTTCACGCCGACCAGCCGGAGGTTCCATCGGCCCTGGCCGAGCGGTTCGAGGCAACTGAGCTGGCGGAGATTATCGAGCAGTTGGCCGAGTATGAGCGTCTGTTGTGGCGAAACGTAAACCCCAAGACGGTCTGGGACAACGTGGGCATCACGTGCGTGTCCGCGGCCGATCTTCGTCTGTAAGCCGGCGAAAGGCGAAATGACTAACTTCTGGCGATCCCTGCGGTATCTATTGCCCTACAAGGGCAAGCTCATCGTCTCGGTTATTTGCGTGATTCTGATGACCGTGCTCTGGGCCGGCGGGATCGGCATGGTGGCCCCCGGCAGCCAGGTGCTCATCGGCGAGCAGGGCGTCCACGGCTGGGCATACGACAAGATCGTCAGCGACCGGCTGGACTGCTCGATAAGCATGCGTCTGACCCCTGCCGAGACGCCGCCCCTGGACGGCGTGCCTCTTGTGGAGGTCATAGACATAGTCAGTGCCGCCGAGAAGTCGCGAGCCTACAAAGCGGGTTTCCGCAAGGGCGACTGGATCGTGGGCCTGGTTGACGGGGATCCCAATCACCTGGTCATTCGCGGCGAGAAGATCGTCCGCATGCTGGCGGCCGCGGAGATCGGCACAAAAGTGCCCCTGCGGGTGCTGGACCCGGTCACCCGTAAGCAGCGGACCGTGTCATTCAGCATCGAGCCAGGCCATTGGTCCAGCCGGGTTCTGAAAGATATGGTCGGCTGGATCCCGGAGTCCGCCACGCGTTTGCAGTTGTTCATGGGCCTGCTGGTGCTTGTGATTGTGACGACACTTCTCAGGAACATCCTTCGTTTCGTGCAGGAGTACCTTGTCGAGACGGCCGTCAACCAGTCGATCCTGGACATTCGATGCGAGAACTACACGACGGTGCTTCACCTGCCGACGGTGTATTTCGCGGTCAACGGCGCGACGGACGTGATGAGCCGGTTCGTGCAGGACATGCAGGAGCTGCGCGAGGGGCACATCACGCTGTTCGGCAAGACTCTGGCCGAGCCGGCCAAGCTCGTCGGCTCCGTGGCCGCCGCGTTGTGGTGCTCGTGGAAACTGACGCTGCTGGCTATGCTGGTTGGCCCGCCGTCGTACTGGCTTATCCGCCAGTTCGGCAGGCGGATGAAGCGCGTGGCCAAGAAGATGCTCGAATCGTGGTCGGACATGATTTCCGTGCTGGAAGAGACCCTGACAGGCATCCGCGTGGTCAAGGCGTACACCATGGAGGGCGCCGAGAGAAAGCGGTTCTTCAGGGTCAACCGCAAGCTGCTCAAGCAGTTCAATAAGATCGCCAAGATCGAGGCGGCGTCGAGTCCAGCCATCGAGTGCCTAGGCGTGGTCGGCTCGTGCGGCGCCGCGGCCGTCGCCGGGTACTGGGTGATAAGCGGCGCGATGAAACCCGGCGATTTCATCGCCTTTCTCGTCGCAATGGCCGCCATGTTCGACCCGATCCGCAAGCTGTCGAAGGTGGCCACGCGGTTCCAGCGCAGCGAGGCCGCCGCGGCGCGGATATTCCAGCTTCAGGACATCGAGCGGGAGAAGGTCGTGCTCGGCGCGCCGCCGCTGGCCCGCCACCGCGAGTCGATCGAGTTTCGCGGCGTGAACTTCCGATACCCCGGCGTGGCCGAGGACACGCTGCGGGACATCAACCTGACCATCCGCGCCGGCCTGAGAGTGGCGATTGTCGGACCCAACGGATCCGGCAAGACCACGCTGATCAGCCTGCTTCCACGCCTGCTCGATGCCACGGGCGGGCAGATCCTCATCGACGGGCACGACATTTCGCGGGTCTCGGTCCGCTCGCTTCGCCGGCAGATCGGGCTGGTCACGCAGGATACGGTGCTTTTCCACGCGACGATCGGCGAGAACGTCGCCTACGGCCTGCGACGGCCCAAGCCCGAGGCGGTGCTGGAGGCCTCGAAGAAGGCGTTCGTGGATGAGTTCGTCCGCGAGCTTCCCGACGGCTACGACACGATGGTCGGCGAGCACGGCGCGACGCTGTCGGGCGGGCAGCGCCAGCGGATAACCATTGCCCGCGCTATCCTTCGCGACCCCGCCATTCTGATTTTCGACGAGGCCCTGAGCCAGGTCGACGCCGACAGCGAGAAGCGGATCCAGCAGGCGATGGAGGAGTTCTGCCGCGGGCGGACGACGCTGCTGATCGCCCACCGCTTCCAGACGGTCATCGCGGCGGACATGATAGTCGTCATGGACGCCGGGCGGATCATCGCCACCGGCACGCACGCCGAACTGCTGGCCGGCTGCCCGCTGTACAAGAACCTCCACGACACCCAGTTCGCGGGGGGATGAAGGCTACAGGCTTCAGACTTCAGGCTTCAGGCTTCAGGCTTCAGGAAGAACAATAGGTCACATACGACCCATAAGACCTATTCAAGAAATGCCTGACGCCGTCCCTGAAGTCTGAAGTCTGAAGCCTGAAGCCTTAAGCCTGAAGCCTGAAGCCTGAAGCCTATCCTTCCCCGACGGCGGCTTCTTCGAGTTCGATCAATCTTTGGCGCATCTCCTCGGGGTTCCGTGTCTCGATGAGCAGGCGGACGTTCTGCCGGGCGTGGAGCATTCGCGCCAGGCGGGCCAGGACGTGCAGGTGGGTGCGGTCGTCCTTGCAGCAGATCAGGAAGAACAGGCGCGTCAGGGAGCCATCCTCGGCGCCGAAGGGGATTCCGCCACTCGTCGAGCCGACGATGATGAAGCTCTCGGCTATGCCATAAGGCAGCGGGTGGCGCGGGTGAGGCATGGCCACCTCGCCGGCGAAGGCGGTCGAGCAAAGCTCCTCGCGTTTACGGATTTCATCGAGAAGCTCATCGCGGTTGTGGACCAGATGCGACTTCTGTGCCAGGGCGACGAGGTCTCGAAGTACGCCTTCGCGGGTGCGGGATGTCAGCGGCACGGCCAGGCCCGCGGGGGGGATCAGCGGGCAGACTTCCAGCAACGCGTGATCGACGCCATGGTGGGCGCTCACTCCCCTTTCGATGCCTGCCAGGCTGGCCTTGTCCAGGGTGTGCAGGTGGCCTTCGATCCAATGGTCAACCTGGCCCTTTCGGAACACATAGCCCTGGCCGACCTTCCGGCAGGGAATCCGCCCGCGCGACGCCAGCTTGATGACGTCGCGAACGTCCATGTGCAGGTAGGAGGCGACCTGTCGTTCGTTCATCGTCTCGTGCGGCATGGAAGTCCTCTTGCATGCTGATCCAGTAAAGAGGATACCTCCGAAAGTCGAATAACTCAATGTGCCCGCCGGCGCGCCGAAGGCCGGCAAAGTCGTCGCGCCCAAAAGTTTGACATCCGCGGGCGGGCAACGTAACATGGCTCAGGTTGGCGGGTGAGGCTTTCGGACTTCGCTCGCCGCCAGGATGTGTCCTTTACATGCAAGGAGCATGTCTCATGCCCGAAGAGACCGGTCGGTTCGAGTGGGTGATGCGGGTTGCCCGTCTGGCGTTCGTCGGCACCCTGGCCCTGTTGATCATCGCGCTGACAGCCTCGGTGGCGATGGTCGCGCTGACGCTGACAAGCCCGGTTGGCGGCGCGGATGGCGTGTCGATCGGCGGCGTGCATGCCGGCCCGCTTGGCAACTCCGAGTCGATGCTGTGGGTCGTGCTGGTGACGGCGGAACTGGTGGCGCTGATGTGGTCGATCGTGATTTACGGCCTGGTCCGGGCCCTGGCGGCAGGACAAGGCGCCACGACGAGCCTCGGCTCACGCATAGACCGCATCGAGACTCTCATGGATGAGACATCCCGAGGCATCCGGGAGCTGGCGGAACTGGCGCCGCTGTCGGATCGAGCCAAGCGGCTGCTGCATCGCGACCGCGAGGTCGAGGCCCTGCGCGAGGCCATTCACGAGGACATCATCCGCCAGGACTACACCCGCGCCGAGGACCTGGCCAAGACCGTCGAAACCGAACTCGGCTATGCCGCTGAGGCCGCCCAACTGCGGGCGGAAATCGCCAAGAGCCGCAACGCGACCGTCGAGGAGAAGATCGACCTGGCCATCGCTCGCATCGACGAGCTGTGCAACGAACGCAAGTGGGCGCGGGCGCTGCGCGAAGCCCAGCGAGTGCTCCGGCTGTTCCCGAACAACCCCAAAGTCGCCGCACTGCCCGACCGCATCATGGAAGCCCGCAACAACGTCAAGCGCCGGCTTCTCCAGGCATACGGCGAGGCCGTGCGAAAGAACGACGTCGACAGCGGCGTAAAGCTGCTCCAGGAGCTCGACGCCTACCTCACGCCGCAGGAAGGCGCGGCCTTGCAGGAGTCGGCCCGCGGCGTGTTCAAGGCCAGGCTGCACAACCTGGGCGTCCAGTTCGCCATCTGCGTTACCGACCAGCGCTGGCAGGATGCCATAACTGCCGGCGAGGCCATCATCGCGGAGTTTCCCAATTCGCGGTTTGCCCAGGAAGTGCGTGAGAAGATGCAGCTTCTCAGCAGCCGGGTGCAGAAGCCACCCGCCGCCGGCTGAGAACATCGCCCACGGGCGCATTGCAAACGCCGCGCCACAATAGTTTTGGGGATTGGCCATAGGTTTCATAGGTCCTATAGGACCCATAAGGCTTATAGGACCTATGCAAAGAAGCGCCTTGCGAACAGCCATGGCGATTTCTCAAAAAATCGCGGGGGTGCTTGACATTCAGCGGCGCGGCTGCTATAGTAACTATCGGCCTGTCTAATGACGGGCCTGTTGCGAGCCTACTGACACGGGCGGACTCGTCGCTCCGGCAGCAGGCTCTTATCGAGCAGACTCCCGGAGGGCCGCGTAGTCCGGGCCTTCGTGCCGGTTCACGGCAGGGCTCGAATCGGCGGCTGCGAAAAGCGGCGGAAAAGTTGTAGAAAAAAATCTTCAAAAATCGGAAACGGAAGATTGACTCGCGGTCGCGGATGAGTAGAATCTTCCTTCTTGTCGGTTGAGCGGGCGATGAGGCCCGCGGCGAGCGGCAAGTAGTAGCTGATAAGCGTTTTTTGACAAGTGAACAGTGGTGCCGTCACGAGGATGTGTCCCGTCGGAACCGGTCGTCACGATCGGGTCCGTCGGGAGGCAAGAGATGTAGAAGGCAGCCCCCCTTGCGAGGGGTTGCCGGCTCAAAATCCTCGTGACATCCATGTGATAAGGATTTTGAGTTTAGCCTTTGTCCCTTAGGGACGAAGACTTGTCGGGTCGCCCCTTAATAGACCCGACAACCAAGATCAAATGAATCGTTCCTGTCGGGGCTTAGGCCTTGGCAGGTTCGACCGAGTCATTAAGTGACGAGTTTGATCCTGGCTCAGATCGAACGCTGGCGGCGTGGCTAAAGCATGCAAGTCGAACGCGAAAGTTCCCGCAAGGGAGCGAGTAGAGTGGCGAAAGGGCGAGTAATGCATGGGTAACGTACCTTTGGCATGGGGATAGCCGCGGGAAACTGCGGGTAATACCCAATAATACCATCGTTTCATAAGGTATGATGGTCAAATGGTGGGGATCGAAAGACCTACCGGCCTTAGAGCGGCCCATGTCCTATCAGCTGGTTGGTGAGGTAACGGCCCACCAAGGCAATGACGGGTACCGGGACTGAGAGGTTGGCCCGGCGCATTGGGACTGAGACACTGCCCAGACTCCTACGGGAGGCTGCAGCAACGAATATTCCGCAATGGACGAAAGTCTGACGGAGCGACGCCGCGTGCGGGAATAAGCCCTTCGGGGTGTAAACCGCTGTCAGGGATCACCAAGCAAAGGGGACAAATAGTCTCCGCGTTGAGGAATCCCAGAGGAAGCCACGGCTAACTTCGTGCCAGCAGCCGCGGTAATACGAAGGTGGCTAGCGTTGTTCGGAATCACTGGGCTTAAAGAGCACGTAGGCGGCCTGTCAAGCGTCTTGTGAAATCCCTCGGCTCAACCGAGGAACTGCTGGACGAACTGGCAGGCTTGAGGTAGGTAGGGGCGCACGGAACTCTTGGTGGAGCGGTGGAATGCGTAGATATCAAGAGGAACGCCGGTGGCGAAGGCGGTGCGCTGGGCCTATCCTGACGCTCAGGTGCGAAAGCCAGGGGAGCAAACGGGATTAGATACCCCGGTAGTCCTGGCCCT
>CAYOBS010000065.1:0-12176 GCA_964402305.1 uncultured Planctomycetaceae bacterium
GCGCATGAATGTTTCTTGTCAAAAAAACAAGATGTTACAGGTTTGCAGTGCGGAGAGCGCTGAGAAAGACAAACCATGAAAGACGGAAAATACGTGATCTTGTACGTGGACGACGATCAGGACGTGCTGGACAGCACCCGCGTGGTGCTCGAAAGCCACGGCTATGTCATGGTCGAGGCCGGCAGCGCCGAAGAAGGACTGAAGCTTTACAAAGCCGCCAAGCCCGACCTGCTCATCGTCGACCTGATGATGGAAGAGGTGGACGCCGGCGCCCAACTCGTCCGCGAGCTCAAGGCCGAGGGAAACACCAGGCCGGTCTACATGCTCAGTTCCGTCGGCGACGGGCTTAGCATGAACATCGACCCCGCCGCCCTGGGCCTTTCCGGCGTGCTCCAGAAACCCGTCGATAGCAACGTCCTGCTGACGCTCATCAAGGCAAAGCTGTCGCACTGACTACGGCAGTAGCCGGCGCAGCCCGCCGTAGCCTTGGCGAAGGCGGGTAGCCAGTAGCCGGGGACGCCAACCTGCCTGCCGGCAGGCAGGTCTCCTGATTGACGTCCAGTTCCGTCGCGCCCGTCAACTCTTGCCTTGCCCCGCCACCGGCGGGAGCGTCGGCGGCGGCGCCATGGGAGGCGCCGGAACTCGCGGCGGAACCGGTATCGGCCCCGGCCTGGACGAGAAAACCTCGTGCCAGTTGAGCCTTCCCGTCGCCTGCATCAGCACGAACAGCGTTACAACCGCGCAGATGGTTACCGTCAGCCCGGTCCGCCCGACCCAGAAGAACGCGTACGAGAAGCCCACCAGGTAGACCAACTGCGCCGCCCCGGCGTAGAGGACCGCGAACTTCACGCCCGCCACCAGCCGCAGGTACGTCGTAACCAGCAGCACGCTTACGGCCGCGGAAAGCCAGAAGGCCGGGTGGATGTTCATCACGTCCGCGAGGTACGACAGCAGGATGTGGAACGCGAAGAACCCGCAAGCCACCAGCAGCAGGTGCATCGGGTGCAGGGGGATGGCCTTGAGCACCACGACAGCCAGCAGCACGGTGAAGAAGAACGCCAGGCTCACCGGGGCAAAGAGGCTCATTCGAGCGACTATGGGTCCGGCGTTGGCGCGGCGGGGCATGGCGATGCCCATCGACTGGCGCGTGATGAGGTTCTGGGCCTTCCAGACGGCCTGTGTCCACTTGCCGTCGGCGGCGGCGGGAGTCGTCGGGCTAAGCGTGCCGCGCGGATAGTCGATGTCCGCAAAGTCCGTCCGGGCCGTCAGGGTGAAGTCCTTCAACTCGCGCAGGCTCTGGCCGGCCGAGACCACCAGCTTGTCGTCCTGCGTCTGCAAGGCCGGTGAGTTGCCGGGCGAGTAGACCCACGCGTTCTGCCCGCCGGTGATGTAATGCACCGTAACCACGTGCTCGACGCCGCGGTCAATGGGAATCGCCAGCCGCCCCGAGGCCGTGCTGCCAAGCCGCACCGGCTTGGAGTCAACCTCGGCCGAGAGGGCATGGTACGTCGAAGCGCCCTGCGGCAGTGGAAAAATGAACACGTCGGCGCCCGCCTCGCCGCGCGGGCCGTCCTTTGCGGCCTCCGACGCCGCCAGGCGATACACGCCACGAAAGTCCACCCCGAACGTGCTGTACCAAAGCAGGCCCTTGTAGCGGTACTGGTGGCACATGTCGGCCGAGATCGTGCTCGCCGCCGGCCCGGCCGAGGCGTCGGCGTCACGCTGGTCGAGCACGCTGGCGGCCAGCCACGGCGAGGTCTGCACGAGCACCTTCGGCCCCCAAAGGCTGGCCATCTCCGCCGCCAGGGACGCATCCAGGCTGTCCGTGCGGTTCTGCACGGTAGCGCCCAGAACAAGCCAGCCCAGGCTCGCACCCACAAACACCAATGCGATAGCAATCACTCGTAACGCGGTCATCATATTTCTCCTTCGTTGTCAGAATCCCAGTCGGTCATGGCATTTCCTCTTGCTCATCCGGGATGTAGGTTTCCCAGGTCTTGGCGGCCCGGACCCGGACGACGTGAACAATCAGCAGCACAAACCCAGCCAGCGGCGCGGCGGGGATGTAGATCATGATGGCCACCGACAAACAGCCCTCAATGGAAGGCTGCCACCAACTCATGAAAGAAGTGGCCTTAAGCATCGACGACGCCACCTGCCAGGCGCCGATGGCGACGTAGTTCAGGCAGATCAGCGACATGATGACGACCGGCACCAGCGCGACAGGCTCGCGGTATATTGCCAGGTCGCGGCGAACGATCCGGCGGAACCAGATTGTCATCACTACCCAGGAGCACAGCGCGAAGGCTGCGCCGTAACGGGTGAATGTCATGAGCACCAACGGATTCCCGCCATCGACCGAGACTCCCCCGCCGGCCACCAGAAGGGCCGCGAGCAACAGCAGCATCAGCCCCGGCAGGATGCACAGAGTGACCACGCAGCTTGCAGCCAGGCCGAACTGTGCGATGCGGGCCGGATGGCGAAACAGCCGCACCAGCCGCAGGATCAGCCGCGTCTGCGCGATGGCGTACAGCAGCAGCACCACCATAGGACAGATCAGGAAGCATATCATCAGCGTTCCCCTTGCCCGTAGCGAAGCGGCCGGCGTCCTGCCGTGGCATGGGCATCCCCGTAACGGGTCCCAAGGACTTGCCCATGAGCCTGCCTGCCGGTCAGGCAGGTCGCGGGGCCATCTTGGCCCTGCAAGGTTTGGCAAACACGGGCGAGACGCCCGTGCAACTCATGGCCGGGACGGCCATGCCACTTCAGCAACGAGCCTGCATTGGTCATCGTCGGACTCCTTCAACCCGCAATCAATCCACGTTCCCGGCCGGCCCCCCCCCGTCGGCCGGGATGGCGCGGTTATTTTGCCTGGGTCAGTATTCCTTCCAGCAGCTTGACGTAGTTGGCCAGGGCCTTTCGGCCGGCGAGCGTCTGGGCTACCGTCGTCAGCGGTTTTCGGCCATGGAAGCCCTTGTCGATCCGCACGAAGCCCGCACGCTCCAGGGCCGACAGGTGCGTCGAGAGGTTGCCGTCGGTAAGCCCGAGCTGGGTCCTGAGTTCGCTGAACTCCAGCGACTCCGTCCCAGCCAGCGAAGCCATGATCGCCAGGCGCGTCCGCTGGTGGATCGTCTCGTCAATCAGGTTGTGCGGATGTTTGCTCACGGTATCGATCAAAAGAAGGCAGTAGTAGTTAGTAGATAGTGAATAGGAAGAAGCCGCTAAGCCGCCTCAGCGATTTTGGTGTGAGATCCCGTTCTGTAAATCTGTCTCGTCATCCGGTCATTTCCTTTGCATCCCGCCTACGATGTCGAAAGGTAGAATCCGCAATCCGCAATCCGCAATCAGTTGCGGCCGGAGGCCGCAACCTTACCCGCCGTGGCGGACCCACACGGCCAGGCCGTAAACGAGGTGGAAGCCGCCAAAGGTCACGCCGAGCGACCAGTACGGGTGCGGTTGGAACCAAAGGGCCGCCGCCAGGCCGCAGGCAAGGAACGCCGCGCCCATCAGCCGGACCTCGACGGGGCTCAGCAGCCCCACCTGCCACAGCGCCAGGCCGTAAAAGAGCATCCATATCGCCGGGATCAGCCCCCACTCGTTGGGCCCCCACCCGGCGTGCCAGCGGTAGGCTATGACCAGCGTCAGGCCGACGCCGGCAACGAAGGGCGGCAGGATGGTCAGCAGTATCCGCTTCTTGACGCCCGACCAGAACGGCATGTTCTGGCGAAGCTCCCGCAGGCGCGTGCAGATGACGGCGCCGGCGAACGCGACGGCCAGCACGCCCGCCCAGACCAGGCCGTTGATCTTCATTGCCGTCCGCGGCGTGTCCTGCCAGGCGCTGCTTATGGCCCAGTCGGCCGCAAGCCCGCCAAGCGCCGCCAGGCCGGCGAGTATTCCCGACAGCCCGCTCATCGTGGAGTACCGCACGGGCCTTTCCATCAACTGGCGGATGACCTTGAGCTCCTGCGCCGCTTTGTCTGCATTCATTTTCCAGGCCCTCGAATCGGGTTGCCTTGTCGAATACGCTTTGTACTACAAAGTACTTTGCCGCACCTTCCCGGAAAGTTCAAGGAAAATCCACATTTTTTTTCGCGCGGTACAAACGCGCAAGCTATATGAGAAAGTGCGGTATATTGCGGTATATTGCGGCATATCATGGACTTAAGCCCGCCAACGGAGTGGAAAAGCTAAATTGCAAAAACCGGGAAAACCGCGCATAAGTGCTTTATTTACGGGGGGACCTGGCGGGGTTCTGGCGGGCTACAGGCGGGCTAATGACGGGGCGGTAACGGGCGATATACCGGTATATTCAGCGGTACAGACCTCTCCGAAACAGGGTGGTACGGTACGGCGGGCGGGCGGCACAAAAAACGGTACATAATTTATTGGCCGGGAAGCCGTGGCCTTTGCCGAGGGCGCCGGATACGATAGCCGGCCGGTCGGGCAGGAATCCGGCCGTTTGCTCGGGATGCGCGCGGCAAGGGAATCGATTGGCCAGGACATCCGCGGATGGTCAAGGACCTGTACACAGAATGGCTGGGTATTGAGCCGGGTCCCAGGCCGCCGGACTACTACACGCTGCTGGGGATGGAACAGTTCTGCCACGACGCCGACGCCATCGAGTCCGGCACTCGTGCCCGGCTGAAGCGCCTGGACGAGTTTGCCATGCATCCGGACCGCGACAAGCGGGATGCGGTGCAGGACATGATGAACGAAGTGGCCCAGGCACGGGTCTGCCTGATCAACCCGGTCAAGCGGCGTGCCTACGACGAGAGGCTGGCCGCGGCGATCGGCGTGCCCGTCCTGGCGCCTGTTGCGGACGGCCCGGCCGGCCCCGCGCCCGTTGTGGGCGCGGGGGTTCCGACGGCCGCTGCCCGGCCGGTGCCGCCCGCCGCCAAATGCGCACGAACCAAGGCCGCCCAGGCCCCGACGAGCAGCCGGAATTGCAAGGAAACCCGAATGCCGACCAGGACCAGCAAGACGGGCAGCGAGTTGTTCATCAGCGATCACGTGCGCCACATTATCGAGAGCAAGCAGTTCACCGACCTGGCCAACAACCCGGTCTTTTCCACCAGCGACTTCCGCGCAGTGCCGCGGAAGTACCGCACGCTCATCCCTGAATACGTCAAGGACCACATCTCCTTAAACCTGAACCGGTTCGCTGCATAGGAGGGAGACAACATGCCGAAAATCAGGCCCAGCGGCGGCTACCGCGACCTACGCAGTTTCCAGATAGCAACCATCATTTACGATGCCACCTACTGGTTCTGCGAGCGATTCCTGGAACCGCGATCGCGAGTGAGCGACCAAATGGTGCAGGCCGCACGCAGCGGCCGGCAGAATATCGCCGAAGGCAGCCGAGCTTCCGCCACCTCCTCACAGACCGAACTCCGACTGACCAATGTCGCACGCGCCAGCCTGGAGGAACTCCTGCTCGACTACGAAGATTTTCTGCGGCACCGCCGCCTGCGAAAATGGGCGCCCGATGACCCAGAAGCACTGGCCGTCAGGCGAATAGGACAAGATCGGTCGGATCCGTCGGATCGGTCGGATCAGACCGATGAACATCGCTACGCGATCTACGCAAAATGGCTCGATCACGCTGACCCAGCCATTCGCGCCAATGCGCTGCTGTGCCTCATCAACCAGGCCAACTACCTGCTCGACAAACAAATCGAGGCGATGGAAGCGCAATTCATCGAAGGGGGCGGATACAGCGAACAACTGGCCGTGGCGCGCCTCGCCGAGCGCAGCCGCAAGAAAAACAATCATCCGACTGATCCGTCCGATCGGACGGATCCCATTCCCGCTTGCCCCCAATGCGGCAAACCCATGGTGCTGCGCACCGCCCAAAAGGGCGCGAGAACCGGCAAACAATTCTGGGGCTGCTCCGACTACCCCGAATGTAAAGGCATTGTTGATATCTGACGGATCTGACCGATCCGGCCGATCCGTCGGGTCCGGCCGATCCGTCAGGTCCGGCCGATCCGTCGGATCACGGATATCTGGGGACAATATCTGATATCTGGGGACACCGTACAGATTGTTTTTCAAGTCTGGCCGGTGGCATGTTTTCCAATTTCCCAAGCCCCATGGCCGGCGGTGCTGTCCATCCGGGGAAGCATGTGCCAAAGACGATCTCGACGCTTGCAGCGTTTGCGATGGGGTAGTTTGGATCCCAGGCCAGGAACGATAACAACGCGGCGCGGGGATTCAAGGGGATTCAATGGTATTTAAGGAAAAAAGCTCGAACGACCCGCCGCCCGCGAATTGTCTTTGCTTGACCGCCTCGGCCTGGTATACTTTCGCCCTTAACTTCTTAACTTGTGAGTTCGACCGAGTGGCCCGCCCCGAAGGCAGCGTTCGCGTGGACGGATTCCAGTGACGGCGCCAACCTCGACCTCCAACCAGCCTTCGTACGACAAGCTCCACGCGGCCGGGCCGCTCGCCGCCAGATGCGCACGAACCAAGGACGCCCCATGACCACATGCAGCATCAGTGCCCCCGTAACAGGCCAGGACCAGCCGGACCATCCCACGCACGGCCTCGGCTCGCGCGCAAAGGTTTTGCTGACAAGCGTTTTCGGCCCGTACGCCCAGGACGATGAGTACGGCAGCCGGGTGATAAACCCCATGGAGCTCTACCACAACCAGGTAACCAGGGTGCAGGGCGCCTTTTCGCTGCGGATGTTCCACCGTAGCTGGGGGCTGATGCTGATCCAGGCCAACATCGCCGCGCGCTGCACCTGCCTGGACTTTCCCAAGCGGGATCGGCTCATCCAGGAGCTGCGCGACAACCGGTACGACATAGTCGGCATCAGCGCCATCTCGCCCAACGTAGGCAAGGTGGCTGAGATGTGCCGGATGATCCGGCAATATCTGCCGGAGGCGACCATCGTCGTCGGCGGGCACATTGCCAACGTCGATGACCTTTCCACCCGCATCGACGCCGACCACATCGTCCGCGGCGAGGGCGTGAGGTGGTTCCAGCGGTTCCTCGGCGAGGATGCCGGCCGGCCCATCAACCACCCGCAGATATGGTCCGCCGTCGGCAGGCGGACCCTTGGCGTGGAAATCCCGTTCCGCCCGGACAACCTGGCCGCGACGTTGATCCCGTCGGTCGGCTGCCCGCTGGGGTGCAACTTCTGCTCGACCTCGGCCATGTTCGGCGGCAAGGGCAAGTTTGTGAACTTCTACAACTCGGGCGATGAGCTGTTCGATGTCATGTGCAAGCTCGAGGATGCGATGAAGGTCAAGTCGTTCTTCGTCATGGATGAGAACTTCCTGCTGCACCGCGCGCGGGCGATTCGGCTGCTGGAGTTGATGAAGCTCCACGACAAGGCATGGGCACTGTACGTATTCAGTTCCGCCAACGCCGTGAAGCTTTACAGCATGGAAGAGCTGGTGGGCCTGGGCATCTCGTGGGTGTGGATGGGCCTGGAGGGCAAGGACAGCCAGTACGCCAAGCTCAACGGCACGGACACGCGGCAGCTCATCCGCGACCTCCAGTCGCACGGCATACGGGTGCTCGGCTCGACGATCATCGGGCTGGAGGAACACAACGCCGCCAACATCGACGAGGCAATCGACTACGCCGTCAGCCACGACACGGAGTTCCACCAGTTCATGCTCTACTCGCCCTCGCCCGGCTCGCCTCTGCACGCGGAACTCAAGCAGCGCGGCGTGATCCTGAGCGACGATGAGATAGACCCAGCCGACGTGCATGGGCAGTATCGCCTCAACTGGCGCCACAAGTCCATTGAGCCGGGCGCCGAGACCGAGATGCTCCTGCGGGCGTTCACGCGGGACTTCGAGGTCAACGGCCCCAGCGTGCTTCGCGTCGTGCGGACAACGCTCGAAGGCTGGAAGCGGTACGGCAAGCATCCCGACGCGAGGATTCGACGCCGCTTCAAGTGGGAGGCCGGCGGGCTGGCGACGACATTCGCCGGGGCGCTCTGGGCCGGGCGAAAGTGGTTCCGCACCCTGGGCAACCGCCACGTTGCCGACCGCCTGAACGAGTCGCTCAAGGAAGTCTACCGCCAGTTCGGCATCAAGGCCCGCCTGGCCGGGCCGGTCATCGGACGGATTCTCCACATGTTGATCAAGCGAGAGGATCGCCGCCTGGCCTCCGGGTGGACCTGGGAGCCGCCGACGTTCTACGAACGCAACTACAACCAGCCCGGCGATTCATCCGCGAAGATGGCCCGCTGGGTCGTTGCGGGAGAGCCGTCCGCGGCGGCAACCGAGCCGACAACCGTTGCGGCAACCACGGCGGCGCAAGCGGCACCCGCCGCCGTTGGCGGCTGATGTGCGGCGCAACGGCAAGACCGCCACGAAGGCAAGAAACAGATTCATCACAGAGAACCCGGCGCGGCCTTTGGCCGCAACCAAAAAGAAGAAGGTATCAACGCGGAGAGCGCAGAGGTCGCAGAGAAAAACAACTCTATATCTCTCTTTCTCCGCGATCTTTGCGCTCTCTGCGTTGAAATAATTTTCTCCGCTCGCGGAGAAACCTTCAGTCAGCAGTCAAAGGAGCACAGTTATGGGAAAAAAGATTCTTATTGCGGGCCTGTTGCTGGCGGCGATGGGCGGCCTGGCCGGGTGCGTCAATGTAGATGCCAAGGCGCCCGAGAGCATAGGCTGGGGCTCGCCGACGCCACAGGCGTCAATCCCGCGGGCCGACCCGACCAGCAAGGCCGACCTGCTCCGCGAGAATCAGCAGCTTCGCCAGCGCATCGCCTGGCTGGATGAGCAGAACCGCAAGCTGGCCAAGAAGTCCGGCGAGCTCGAGAGCGACAAGCGAGAGATCCAGGCCGACATGGCGAAAATCGCCGCCGAGCGCGACCGGTACCTTCGCGCCGCCGGCCGGTAAAGACAAGGAGATGCCCCATGCGCAGGAATGCCGCATTGATGATTTGTCTGTTTGGCGCCGGGCTGCTGTTGACCGGCTGCATCAACATCAAGGCGGACGCCAGCCGCCTGGGAGGCCGGCAGGAAGTCCGCGAAATCCCGCCGCCGAACCCGGACGCCGATCCGAGGAGGATCGCCGGCCTTCCGCGCGAGAACGTCCAACTCCGCCAGAACCTTGCCCAGTTGGAGCAAAATCACCAGGCCTGGCAGGCGGCCATCGACCGCCAGAAGGATGAGAAGAAGGCGCTCGAGAACCAGCGCGACGACCTGGAAAAGCAGCGCGACCGCGCCAAAAAGGCCCTCAAGGGCGGCGATTGAGCCGATCACCGCGCCACCGGTATTCCCCGTGCCCCCGGTGCTCCCCGTGCCCCAGATCTTTTCTGACCTCATGAGATTTTTCCTGTTGACTTCCCCGTACAAATACCGAACATATGTATCGGCAGCGCTACGCCTGCCGGAACAGGAAACAAAAACCTTCGTGGCGAAGGAGACGTTGGCATGCTTCGAGAACTGCACATATCGAACCTGGCGATCATCGAGAACATGGACATCGACCTGGCTGCCGGGCTGAACGTCTTTACCGGGCAGACCGGCGCGGGCAAGAGCCTCATCCTGGGCGCGATGGAGCTGCTGCTGGGCCTGCGCGACGGCGGGCAGGATGCGGCCACGTTCGTCCGGCCTGGCTGTGCCGAGGCCCGCGTCAGCGGACTCTTCGAGATCGCCGGCGGCGACCTGGCCCAGCGGTTGGGGCAGATTCTCGATCAGCCCATGGCGCCCGGCGAGCCGATACTCATCACCCGCCGGGTCTCATCGGCCGGCCGGTCGAGCGTCTCGGTCAACGGCCTGCCCGCGACGGCAGGCATGTTGCGACAGGCGGGCCAACTGCTCGTTGACATCCACGGCCAGCACGATCAGCAGTTCCTGCTCAAGCCCGCAAACCAGACAGCCATCCTCGACTCCTTCGCCGACGCGACCGACACGCGGCGCCAGTTCGCCCAGACGCTGGGCGAGCTTCGCGATTGCCAGCGCCGCCTGGCCGAGCTGCGGCAGTCCGAGGACAGGCGGCTGGAGGCGCTGGAGCTCTACCGCTTCCAGATCGAGGAGATCGACTCAGCCGGCCTGCGCCCCGGCGAGTACGAACAGGTCCGCGACCGCTACAACGTGCTCCGCAACGCCACCCACCTTCAGGACCTCTCGGCCCAGATGCTCGGCGGGCTTTGCGACGGCGACGACACGGTGCTCGAGCGCCTCGGCGCCCTTCAGCGCTGCGGCCAGGAACTCGTGCGGATGGACGCGGGCCTGGCCAGCCTCTCGACCCAGCTCGAGCAGGCCGGCGAACTGCTTGGCGATGCGGCCCGCGTGCTCGAACGATACCGGGACTCGCTGGAGGCGGACCCCTCCGAACTGGCCGCCGTCGAGGAGCGGCTGGACGTGCTCAACAGGATGATCCACAAGTACGCCCGCTCGGCCGAGCCGGGCGGCGATGCCGTTGCGGCTGTGCTGGACTACCGCCGCCAGACCGGCCTGAAGGTCGAGCAGCTCGATGCCGACGCACAGGCCCTCGGCGAGCTCGATAGCCGGATCGCCCAGTTGGGCAAGGCCCTGGCCGCGACGGGGCAGCGCCTCAGCGCCCTTCGCCGCAAGGCCGCCGCGCGGCTCAAACCGCTCGTCGAGACGCAGTTCCGCGACCTGGAGATGCACGAGGCGACATTCGAGGTCAGCCTCGCCGCCCGCGCCGCCGCCGACCCGGCCATCGACTCGACGGGCCTGGACGAGTTGGAGTTCCTCGTCCGCACAAATCCCGGCCAGGAGATGCTCCCGCTTCGCAAGATCGCCAGCGGCGGCGAGATCTCGCGGATCATGCTGGCCCTCAAGACGATCCTCGCCGACAAGGACCAGGTGAGCGTCCTGGTCTTCGACGAGATCGACGCGAACATCGGCGACCGCCTCGGCGCGACCATCGGCCGAAAGATGCAAGCCCTCGCCCACGGCCGGCGCCCGGGCGGCAAGCCGCAGGGCAAGGCCGTGCCACACGCCGGCGCCGCGCAGGCGACTTGCGACTGCCAGATCATCTGCATAACCCACCTGTCCCAGATAGCCGCCTGCGCCGACCATCACCTCCATATCCGCAAGGAAGTCGTCGAGGCCGACGGCACCCGCCAGACCGTCGCCACGGTCCGAGTCCTGGCCGGTGAAGAGCGCGTCCGAGAACTGGCCGAGATGATGGCCGGCTCTCGCGCCACCGACGCCACCATCGCCCACGCACGAAACCTGCTTGCGCCCGCGGCGAAGCAACAAAGGATTACCACGGAGGGAGTTTACCCCGGCGCGCCGGGGCAGAGGCGCAGAGGACAAGAGAAGGCAGCAGCAGTCAGCAGAGAAGGAAGGAGAACAGAAGAATAATAACAGAATAATAACGCCTCACGGCGTCACTACGAATGCTCCGCGTGTGCCTGACTCGTGCCGCGATTCGAAAGTGCCTCTGGCGTTTGTAGTGTGCCCGTAAGGGCATATGTTGTTTCTTCTTTGTCGCCCTTCACCCCGCAGCCGCCTGGAAAACGTCGCCATGTACAACTACCGCAAGATGACGCCCGAGCAGAAGCAGCGCGTCCTGGACGAGCGAAAGGCCCAGCGTCGGCCCTGGCATGCGCCGCCCCATTTAGGCAAAGGGTCGAGGGTATATATGATCTCGGCCGCGTGCTTCGAGCACCGGCCGATCATGGCTACGGCCCGGCGGAGAACGGAGTTCCTGGAAGCCCTGCTGGAGGGGCTTGAAATCGACCTGGACGCCGATGTCCGAGCCTGGGTAGCGGGGCCCAATCACTACCATCTCCTGATCGAGACTGACCTTCCCACTTTCCGCATGTGGATAGGCAGGCTGCACAACGGCAAGGCTACTCAGTGGAACCGGCAGGACGGGACGCCCGGGCGGAAGGTGTGGCATCGCTTTTCTGATCGCGGGATACGTTCAGAAGCCCATTACTTTTCCTCTCTGAACTACATTCATTCCAACCCTGTCAAGCACGGCTGGGTTGACAAGGCGGACCTCTGGCTGTGGAGCAGCTTGAGCAAATATCTGGATAAAGTCGGACGGGACGTTCTGACCGAGTGGTGGGCAAAATACCCCGTGAAAAATTACGGCCGAGGGTGGGATGATTGAATCCGCCGCTCCATGTGCGGACATAGGGTGCGCCGCACTTGGATCGTGCCTCGTTTCGAAAGTGCCTCTGGCGTTCGTAGTGTGCCCGTAAGGGCATATGTTGTTTC
>CAYOBS010000065.1:12276-14060 GCA_964402305.1 uncultured Planctomycetaceae bacterium
TCACTACGAACGCTCCGCGTGGGCCTGGCTCGCGCCGCGATTCGAACGCGCCATGTTTCGAAAGTGCCTCTGGCGTTCGTAGTGTGCCCGTAAGGGCATATGTTGTTTCTTCTTTGTCGCCAGTGTGCCAGTAAAGAAAGAAGAAGAAGAATAACGCCTTACGGCGTCACTACGAACGCTCCGCGTGGGCCTGGCTCGCGCCGCGATTCGAACGCGCCATGATTCGAAAGTGCCTGTGGCGTTCGAGTGATGCCTTCATTCGTTCTGGCTGACGTGCTTGAACTGCCCGGCATTTTCGTCGGCGATCTGTTTGAATACCTTGATCGCATCCTCGTCCTGGCTGAACAGCAGGATGGTGTTGACCTGGACAGCCTTGTCGGCGTTGTGGTCGCGGAGGAACTGGATGACGGCCTCGTTGCCGGTGAGCCGCTTTCCATCCGAGCCCGCGTATACGCTCCCGGCGGACATGCCGGAGAAGTCGCCGTCGCTTAGGATGTAGATTACCTTGCCGGTCCTGTTTGGGTCGGCGGCGAGATAGGTCCGGAGGATTCCGCTGGCGGCGACGGCGGCGCGGGTTGTCAGCCAGCTCGTCAGCGGCCCGGCCGCGGTCGGCGAGCGCAGGGCGGGCGTCACCGCGATGACGGCGGCGGCAGGTGCAGGCGTTGCATGACGGCCTGGAGGTCCGACCAGACCTGTCCGCGGATTTCCGGGGTGTAGTACCGCAGGACGTACGCGGGGTGAAAGGTGGGCATTACCTCGATGCCGCCGACACCTTCTGCAAGCTGCGGCATTACCTGCCACGAGCCGCGAAGTCGCGTTATGCCCGTGGTGGTCTTCAGCAGCGCGTGGCTGGCGGGGTTGCCGAGCGTGACGATCACCTCCGGGCGGATTATCCGGATCTGCCGCATGAGGTAGTCCCAGCAGGCGGCGGTTTCCTCGGGTGCCGGGGCGCGGTTGTTCGGCGGGCGGCACTTTACGATGTTGGCGATGAACACCTGCCGGCGGGCAAGGCCCATGGCGACGATCATCTTGTCGAGCAGTTGGCCTGCCCTGCCGACGAAAGGCCGGCCTGTCTCATCTTCATCCTGCCCCGGACCCTCGCCGACGAACATCAGCCGGGCGCACGGGTCGCCCTCCCCGAAGACCGTGTTGTGGCGCCCCTTGCTCAGCGCGCACTTGACGCAGCCCTTGACCTCGCCGTCGTCCATGGCCTTCATCGCGGCGGCCTTTTGTTCGGCGGACATCGCCGGGCCGGCATCGGCGGCGGCGGCGCCCGCGCAGGCGGGGCGGGCCGCGGACGGGGCGGGCGGGGCGGGCGGGGCGAAATCGGGGACCTCCAGCGGCCGGCGCTTCTTGGGCATGAACCGCCCGCCCAGCAGTTCCTCGATGGCGATCAACTGCCTGGCCGCCCGCGTCAGTTCGTCATAGGCTTGGCTCATGGGACGGATTCTATCGGATAGCGGCGGGGAGAAAAGAAGAAACAGAAGAAACATCTTCTGATGGGGATTACATGGATTAAGAGATTACATGGATGGAAGCATATATAACTCAAACTGACCGGTTCAACAGGCCCGGAGGGCCGACAGCATTTAGCCGGGGGCGTAAGACCCCGGAAACAATGAGTTTAGAACCAGAGCCCTGAAGGGGCGACAGAATTAAGCACCAGCGGCAGAGCAACATGTTTGTTCTGTCGCCCCTTCAGGGCTCATTTGTATAAATGACTGTTTTCCGGGGGCTTACGCCCCCGGCTAAATGCTGTCGCCCCATTCGGGGCTTCTGAATTC
>CAYOBS010000066.1:0-13981 GCA_964402305.1 uncultured Planctomycetaceae bacterium
GAATGCCAGGAATGCCAGGAATGCCAGGAATGCCAGGAATGAAGAATGCCAGCAATGCCAAGAATGAAGAATGCCAGCAATGCCAGGAATGCCAGCAATGCCAGGAATGAAGAATGCCAGGAATGCCAGGAATGCCAAGAATGAAGAATGCCAGGTGTCATGGTTTGCCGAGCCCCTGAGGGCGAGGCAACCACGTCTTTCGCTTCGCAACGCAGTTGGCACTTCTCGTGTTGCCCTCCGTGGCACATGGGCGGGGGCACCGCAAGCCGTGGTTGCTCCGTCCCTTCGGGACCTGCCTGCCTGCCGACAGGCTCCGCAAACCGCGGCACCCGCCATTCATGGCATTCCTGGCATTCATGGCATTCATGGCATTCATGGCATTCCTGGCATTGCTGGCATTCCTGGCATTGCTGGCATTCTTCATTCCTGGCATTCCTGGCATTGAGCATTGAACATTGACCATTAACCCTGGAAGGGTTTTGCCATGCGAGTAGCACTGATAGGCCCGCCGCAGTCGGGCAAGAGCACACTTTTCGCCGCGGTCGCCGAGGCTGGCGGCAGCCACGTTGACATTTCCCGCCCGGACCAGCCTCACCTGGCCGTGGTAAAGGTTCCCGACGAGCGGCTGGACTGGCTGGCCAAGCTGCACAACCCCGAGAAGACCACCCCTGCGGAGTTGGAGTTCCTGGACCTGCCGGGCTTCGACCTGTCCGACGAGGCGGGCCGCGGCCGGGCACGCTCGCACTGGATGGCAATGGAGCAGGCGAACATGCTGGTCTTCGTGGTGGCGGGCTTTTCCAACCAGGCCGTGCCGGCGTATCGAAACAAGGTTGACCCTGCCCGCGACGTCGAGGAGCTCAAGCAGGAAATGCTCTTCGCCGACCTCGAGCGGGTCTCGTCGCGGATAGACAAGCTCGATGCGGCCATGAAGAAGCCCACGGCCCGCCGCGACGAGCACCTCCGCGAACTGGAGCTGATGAAACGCCTGTGCGAGACGCTCGAGAACGAAAAGCCCATCTCCGGGGCCATCCACACCGAAAGCGAGAGCAAGCTCATCCGCAGCTTCCAGTTCCTCACGCTCAAGCCCACGATGGTGGTGCTCAACTGCGGCGAGGACCAGGCCGCCGAGGCCGGGCCGGGCGAGTTGGCCGGCCTGGGATGCATGCAGCTCTCGGCCAAAATCGAGGAAGAACTTGCCCAGCTTGCCCCCGCCGAGCGAGGCGAGTTCCTAAAAGACCTCGGCCTGACGCAAGGCGCGCGCGACCGGCTCATCCGCGCGTGCTATTTGCGGCTTGACCTGGTGAGCTTCCTTACCGACGGGCCTGATGAGTGTCGCGCCTGGACGGTCCCGGCCGGGACCATGGCCATCGCGGCAGCCGAGCAAGTCCACTCCGACATCGCCCGTGGATTCATCCGCGCCGAGACGGTGGCCTTTTCGGACCTCCACGCGGCCGGGGATCACAAGAAGGCCAAGGCGGCCGGGAAAACCCGCCTGGAAGGCAAGGAATACATCGTCAAGGATGGCGACGTGATCTACTTCAGGTTCAACGTGTAGGGGTGTGCGACCATTGACCGGCAAGACTCCAACCCGTAGGCCCGGGCTGCGGTGGTGGCAGTGGCTCTGCCGAGCCGCGGTCATCCTTGTCCTGCTCGTGGCGGGCGCGTACGCGACGCTGCCGCTGTGGGCGCCGACGGGCTGGCTTGCCCGTGAAATCCGCCGCCGGCTGGCGGAGCGGGCGGGCTGCAACGTGCGGATCGGGCAGCTCAAGCTGAGTTGGTCGCGCGGAGTGGAGATACGCGACCTGGAGATCGACCCGCCCGGAGGCGGCGCGACCCCGCTGGCAAGCGTCCGCATCATCCGCGCGGAGCTTGCGCCGATCCGGCTTCTGCTGCACAACGACCTGGGCTGCGTCGAACTGATCGAGCCGTCGGTCGATGTCGTCATCGACCCGAATGGCGGGACCAACCTCGAGCCGCTGATGCGCCTGCGGGGGCAGGCGACGCCGTCGAGCCTGCACGTCCAGCGCGCCGCCGTGAGCCTGCACCTGCCCGGCGAGCCTGACGCGATGCCGCTTCGCGTGGCCGCCATGGAAGTCGACTGCCGCGGCGGAGGCCAGGTTACACTGGCCGCCGCACTTGCCCAGGACAAGGACACGCCGGAGGCAACGATGAGCCTGGCGGCAGAGGCGTCGCCGGCCGGCGGAGCGTCCGCCTCGCTGACGTTCTCCAACCTGGACCTCGCCAGGCTGCCGCTGGCCAAACTGGCCCACCTGCCCCTGCGCAAACTCGCGGGCCGGGCCGAGGGGACGCTGGACCTCCGCATCAGCCGGCAAGGGGTGGTCGACGGCCTGGACTGGCGGCTTCGCGTCCGCAAGCTGGACGCCCAGCCCGACGCCGGCGTGCAGTTGCCGATCATCGACGAGGCGATGCTGGACGTCCAGGCCACTTACGACCAGATCACCCGGGCACTGGTTGTTCAGACGGCTCGCATCCGCCTGCCCGGCGTGGCGGACCTTCTGGTCCATGCCGACGTTGGCACGGCCCTGCTGGATGGAGACTGGGAGGCGATCGAGTCGCTCGACCTCAGCGGGCAAATCCAGCCCGCCGAGCTGGCGACGATGCTGACCGGGCGGCAAAACCTGCCCGGAGAACTGACGGTGCTGGGGCCTGTGACCGTCACCGTGCAGGCCCGCAAGCAGAACAAGCTGCGTCTGCGCATGAGCGCCGACGCGACCGGCGCCGAGATCCGCCGCGGGCAACGTGTCCTGAAGCCCGCCGGACGCAAGTGGGACATGGGCCTTGCCGGCGACCTGGACCACCGCACGACGGGCTTCGACGTCGGCGAGAGCTGGCTTCAGATCGCCTCCAACCGCTTCACCGGCTACGGCGCGCTGGTCAGCCTGCGGCAACTTGCCGGACAACTGGCCGACCCCAACCGCGGCGAGATAGGCCGGACCATCGCGTCGGCTCTGGCAAGGCTCGACTGGCGAGGCGAGTGGGAGATCCTCGACTCGCCGGCCCTGCTGGACCTGGCCGCCCCAGCCGACATACCGGCCGAACTTGCCAAAATGCGGCTCGCGGGCCCGCTGACCGGGCGTTGGTTCATCCACCACGGCCCGGCCACGCAGGTTCACGCCACCTTCCACGCCGGCGGCGAGGCCCGCCTGACGCTGCCCGGAAGGTTCGCCCAGCCCAGCGGGGTGCCGCTGGACCTGAGCCTCAGCGTGGTGATCGACCCCAACAGCAACAACCTGACTGACCTGACGGTGGACCTTGCGGCCGGGAAGGCAAGGCTGGGAATCGAGGGGCTTGAGCTTGTGCTGCCCGGCGGCCGCGCCGACGGGCCGGTGCGGATCGACGGGCGTTTCTCCGCCGAGCGGATCGAGGACCTGCTGGCATGTGTACACGGCACGGACTCTCTGCGCCGCGGCCTGGCGGGCGCCGCCAACGGGCGCGTGTCGATCGAGGCCGACCGGCAACTGCGCAGGCTCAACCTTTCGGCAAACCTGAAGGACACTCGCATCGGCCTGGCCCCGTGGTTCTGCAAGCCGGCCGGGCAGGAAGGGCAGTTGACGGTCGAGCTGCTCCCGCTGGACGGCCGGCCCGCGCCGGAAGCGATGACCGGCGTCTCCCGCACAACCAGCCAGGCGGCGAGCCTGGCCGGACATTGGGTCAGCCCGCAGGCGGACCTTACCTTCAAGTGCCGTTACAGGGCTGCCGACGCCAACGCCATGGTGCCGATCCCAGCCGACGGAAACACGGTGGCCTTGTCCGTGGATGCCCGCGTCAAGGATGCCTCGCGGATCGACCGCTATTGCCCCGCGCTGGCCGAACTGCTGGCGGGCAGGACGCTGGGCGGCACGATGCACCTGGTTGCCGATGCCCGATGCGACGGGACAAATCTCGCGCTCCAGGCCACGTGCGACGCATCGGACCTCTCGCTGGCCTCGCCCGCCGGGTCGGCCATCCGACGCGACAAGCCTTCCGGCACGCCGTTGCGAATTCGCCTCGATGCCGACGGCAACGCAACGGGCGGCGACCTGTACGCCGCAATCCGGCGGCTCGACGTCGATTATGCCGCCAGCCGGGCGAGCCTGAGCGGATGGGCAATCTGGCCGGGCGGGATGCCGGGGCCGCCGGCGGGCGGCAAACCCGACGGCCAGGCCGCCCACCAGCGCGATTGGAAAGACCCGGCCAATTCATTCCTGCCGAAGCTCTTCGACCTCGACGCCAACGCCGCGATCGTCCTGGACGCCCCCCTGCGCGCGCTGGCGCCGGAGCTTGACTCGCTGCTGACGCGATACGGCGTAACCGGCCGATGCAGGCTCGACCTGTCCGCCGACGGCGACGCCAACGCCATGCGGACGATGGCCTCGCTGGACGCGGCGGGCCTGGACATCGAGTGCATCGTGCCTGCCCCGTCGGGTGGGAGCGACCCCGACAGCCTGGCGGCGAAGCTCGCCGCCATCGGCCCAATCCGAAAACGCACCGGATCACCCGCCCTGGCGGCGCTGGACCTCTCGTGCCCGAGGGACCTCTCGAAGCTCCGCGTGCATAACCTTCTCGCACGCACCGCTCAGGTGCAACTGCTGGCCGGCGGAACCATCACATCGCCGGCCGACGCCAACTGGCCCGCCGGCACGTGGCCCAAGGTGGACCTCCACGCGTCGCTGTCCACTCCGCGGGCCGAGACGCTCCAGCAGCTTCTGCCGGTCCTGCGGAGCTACGGGCTGTCCGGCGGCGTACTGCTGGATGTGTCCTCGGCCGACCTCGCCGCCGGACGAGTCGATCGCGCCATACTCCACCTCGACAACCTCCGCGCCCGCGTCGAGGGCAAGGACATCTTCGCCAACGGCGACTGCATACTCGACGGCGTCGGCGTCCCTGCCGCGCCGACTGCCGCGCCAACTACCGCGCCGACTACCGCGCCCGCCGAATTGCCCAGGCCCCGCCGGCTGCCGGATATCGCCCGCCTGCGATTCGGGGGCCTGGAGTTCCGCGTCGGCAAGAGCCACGGCTGGGTCGTCGCGGACATATCCAACTTCCCCGCCGCGGCGAAAGGCTCGGCCCACATGCTGGCCGAACGCCTGGACGTCCAGGAGCTTTCGGCCTGGATCGAGGACCCCAACGCCCCGAAATCCGACCCCGCCAGGCCGTGGAAACTGACCGTTGCCCAGCACCGCGCCGTGGCCGCCGACACCCGGCGCCTGGCGTCGCTGATGGCGACGTACCTTGCCAAGGCTGAACTGGCCGTCAAAGTCAGCGCCGACTCCTTCCGCACGTACGACAAGTCGGTCATGCTGCCCTACGAGGTTCAGCACGTGGAGCTATCGGCCGCGGTACACAAGGGGCTTTTCAACCTCTCCTACACCGCCGGGCTTAACGGCGGACTGCTTCACGACACCGCAACCGGCAACCTGGCGGACGCCAACTCCGCCGTCCAGTGCCAGAGCATCGTCGAGGGCGTCCTGGCCGAGGACAACATCCAGCCGCAACTGGCCAAGTTCTTCCCGAACAACACCATCCTCGGCACGTTCAGCAAGCGCGAAAAATCCGCCGCCCCGCTGATCGACCTGCTGGGGATGAACCTCGACGCGCGCTGGCCGATCATCCGCGCCGGCGAGAACAAGAGCGTCGCCGTCGAGGGCTTCACCCAGGGCCGGGCCGCGCCCGAGTTCATCACCAGAATATTCCCCGGCCTGAACCTGGCCAAGTACAGCTACGGCAAAATGACCGCCTTCGCCGAAATGCGCCCCGACGGGACGGTCTACAACGACATGGTCTACGACGGCAAGGTCTACGACCTGTTCATGGAGGGCACGACCGACATAAACGGCATCGCCAGGTACGAGATAGGCCTGATCCTGCTGGGCACGCCCCAGTCGGCCCAGTGGAACCACACGTACCGCCAGGGCCGCATCCCGCTGCTGAACTTCCAGGCGCTGATCGAGGGCGGGAAGATGAACGACGTGCAGGTCTCGTACCTCTGGCCCAACGAGACGCTGTTTACCATCTTCCTGAAAAACAACATTTTCTACCGTATCTGGCTGGCCGGCGGTAACAATAAGAACTGACGGAAATGTCGAATGCTCAAATGCCAAATGCCCGACTGACGGCAAAAGAAGAATGCACCGCGAGCAACGGCATTCGTTCAGTCCGGGCATTTGACGTTGAGCATTCGAGCATTGGGCATTCGAGCATTTAGCATTTGCCACGTATGTCAGAGACACAGCAACAATCGACTGGCCGGACAACGACCGGCTCCTTGCACTCACACTGGCTGATGCGGACCGACCGCCTGGGCCGGGCCTGGACCTGCCTGGCACTGTGCCTGGCCGGCTACGCGGGCGCGTGCGCTTTCTGGCATTACCTCGCGAGCGGACAGTGGGTCAACTTCAGGCCCGCCGTCTTCTACCGCGACCTGACCATCCCCCTGGGGGAAGTCTTCCGCTATCCGCTGGACGTGCTGACGTACCCCTGGATGATCCCTGCGCTGGGGCTGGGGCTGGGGCTGCTGGTGCTCGTGCCGCTGATCCTGGCCGTGCTGTACCGCCCGACGATCACCGCGGGGCTGATCCTGTCGCTGATACTGCTTGGGCACATGCCGGTGCTGGCCCTGGCCGTCGGCATCGGCTGCGCCCTGGCCGGGCGGGCAAAGTTCCGCCAGGAAACGCCCTACCTGGCGCTGGCCCTGGGCCTGCTTCCGACGGCTGGGTATTTCGCCCTGTCGGCCATGGCAAGCATGGATGCCGCCGTCGTGCTGCCGCTCCAGCGATGGGTGCTGTACACGCCGCTGCTGATCGCCTTCATCTCGACCGCGGCGCTGGCGGCGCTGCTGCTGGGACTGGCCAGGCTCGCCGGATACCGCAGCGTCGCCGTCCTGCCGCTGCTGACGGCCTGCCTTGCCGGTCCGGCCTTGCTGTTCTACCTGGAGATCGGCGCGGATGAACTGAGCTACGCCGTCATCGTAAACCAGTTGCAGCCCAGCGGGTCGATCTTCGACGACGAGGCACTCAAGCCCTGGAGCCGGCGACACGACGCGGAAGGCCTCGGCAAACAGGCCCTCGCCGAGCGGGTCAGGGAAGACCTTCGCGCGCGGCGCGAAGTGCTGGCCGATAGCTGCCGGAACTTCCTGCGGCGCCACCCAGCCAGCCCGCGAAAGCCCGCCATACTCTGGCTGCGGGCCCAGGCCGTCAGCCTCCAACTCGACGAGGTGGCCCTGGCCGGAGGGCTTATAAAATACTCGCCGACCTTCGCCCTGCCGGAGTCGGCCGAGGCGTGGAAAGAACTGCTCGATACCTGCCCCGCAAGCCCCCAGGCCGCCCTGGCCGACCGTGAACTGGCCGAACTGGCACTGCGGCTGATCGCCCACGGCGCCGACGCCAACACCCAGGCACGCATCGCCGACGAGCACCTCCACCGCGCCGCCGAGGCGATCAAAGGCATAGTCAGCTCCGACAACAACCCGGCCGCCATCGACAAGCGCGCCCGGTGGGAGATGTTCTTCCCGCCGGCGGAAGTGCCCAGCCACGACTATTACCGCGGCGCCCTCGAGGCCGTCCGGCAGCTCATCTGGCTTATGAGCCGAAACAGCGTGCTGAACGACCCCAACGCCGCCGAGGCGCTCGGGGCCTACGTTGACATCAACCCCAAGCTGCCGGACTACGCACAGCGGCTGGGCCAATTGCTCAGCGATCCCGCCAAGGCCCGCGAGGGCACAAACCTCGGCGACAACATCAAGCTCGCCGTCGCCATTCAGACGCCCAACGTCTACGAACGCGCCGAGATGCTCATCGCCCTGGCCAGGGACGAGAGGACCGACGCGGCCATCGTCGCCAACTTCGAACTCGGCAAGCTCGCCATGCGCACGGCCGAGGCGCCGGACATCAGCCGACTCGTCAAGGGGCTTAAAAACCCCCAGGAATACTTCCGAATCGTCATCGCCGCGCCCGAAAACCCCTACCAGCAGAAAGCCGCCGAACTGCTGGCCGGCCTACAACCGGCCCCCGGCGGAAAGTGAAAAGAAGGTCATAGGTCATAGGTCTTAGGTCTTAGGTCTTAGGTCTTAGGGTGGCAGAGCCTCAATCGCCGCTATCGGCATTTACAGCTTGGTGCCCGGGGCGTGATGCTGGCGACAGCCCTCGCCCTCGTTCTCGTCCTCGGCTTTTCGTCTTTTCGGGTGGGCCGAAGGCTCATCTGCTGCGCCTCTGCTCTGAAAATAGGGTTCATTCTCCTAGCCCCGTTCACGGGGCTTCGACCCCGCGAAGCGGGGGCTTAGCCCAGGCCTTTTAGGCCTGGGTGCTGGGAGCAAGATTTATCTCTAGCACGCTTTAGCGCGCTTGCTCGGAGCTTTAGCCTAAAGGCGTCCAAAACCATGTAAGCGCGCTAAAGCGTGCTAAAGAAACAAGAAGAAGAAAGATGTAGTTGCCTCACAGCCCCAGGCCTAGAAGGCCTGGGCTATACTCCCCAAGGGATCAAAGCCCCGTGAACGGGGCTCCAAGACTTTTCATGGTTTCGGGTGGGCCGAAGGCTCATGTCCGACTGCGGTGAATCCCCTTCCCCTTGCACGCCAGGGCGGCAAAGGGGAAACTGTGCGCTCATGGAAACCCAGCCCGACAGCACGGATGGGCCAAAGGTGCTCATTGCCTCCGCCTCGGTCGGCGCGGGGCATAACCAGGCTGCCAGGGCCATTGCCGAGACGCTCCGCCCGACGATGCCCGGCGCCGGCGTCGAGGTCGTCGACATGCTGACATTCGCGCCGTGGTGCTTCCGCGCCTACTACGCGGGAGGCTACGCCACGATGGTCACCAGGTTTCCGCGGCTCTACGGCCTGGGCTTTTGGTCCAACAACCGCCCGCAAGGCCCGCGGCGAGGCATCTTCGAGCGGATGCGACTGCTGAACGAAAGGTTTTTCCTGAGGCGCTTCGCCCGATACGTCCGCCAGACAAAGCCCGACATCATCATCAACACCCACTTCCTGGGACCGCCGCTGATCGCTCACATGATCCGCCGCGGCCAATACGCCGGCCGGCAAGTCGTCGTCGTGACCGACGTGCTCATGCACCGATACTGGATGTCGGAAAACGTGGAGCACTGGTTCATCCCGGCCGAGCCGCCGGCCGAGCGGCTGAAGAAATGGGGAATCGCGCCCGACCGCATCACCGTCAGCGGTATGCCGATCCACCCAAAGTGGACCGAAACGCTGGACCGCCGGAAAATCCTCGCCGACTGGAACCTGCCCGCGGACCGTCCTATCGTCCTGCTCGCCGGCGGGGCGGAGTTCACCTGCGGGCCGATCGTGCGGATCGCACGAGACATCGTCGCACGCCGCGGCGAGGCATTCGTGGCAGTGCTGGCCGGACGGAACAAGGAACTTCTCGGCCAGCTCGCCCGGACGCCCGAGGCAGGACGGAGCATAGTCGGCATTCCCTTCACCGACCGCGTCCACGAGCTTGTCGCCGCGTGTACCCTTATGGCCACCAAGGCCGGCGGACTCTCAACCGCCGAGTGCCTCGCAAAGTGTACGCCGATGGTCCTGCTGAAGTCCGTGCCAGGCCAGGAGGCCGGCAACGCCGAATACTTCGCCCGCCGCGGCGCTGCCGTTCTCGCCCGCAACGACAACCAGGTCGCCGACATCGTCGCACGCCTCCTTGGAGACCGCGACGCGCTGGCCCGCATGGCCGCCGCGGCCGGCGAACTATACCGCCCAGGCGCACAGACCATCGCCGACGCCGTCAAGAGAATGATTGACCACAGAGGCACGGAGGCTCAGAGGAGAGAAGAAGGAAGAAATCCAGGCAAAGATAAACGCAGTCGCACGTGAGCCTTCGGCTCGCCCGGAAACATGAAATGAAGGCTTCATCCAAAATTATTTCTCAGAAGCTATATGAATTAGCCTGTGCTTGTAAGAGAATAGCAGATATAGCCTTGTAGTGTCAGCATAAAAGAGCATAAGAAAGGAGCCGATAATGGCAGTATGTATAGGGCAGATTAGTTGTAATTTGTCTGTTGGACCGTTCTCTGGGGAAGTGGTTTTTTATATCCAAACAAACGCCGGCCCTTACTCTGGGCTTGCGCCCAAACACTATGCTTCGTCAAGTAAACCTCTGCTTAGAACGCCTATTCCGGGGAAATTGCAAGTCAAAATCTTGCGGAACGGTGGTGGACAAGCTGTGGTCCAAGTACCTGACGGCGAAGCTCTCACCGTTTCGGCAGACCTTGTGAAAACGTAGGCCCAGATAGGGCAGTCTCATGTACTTGTCAGATAATGACTTACGCAAAGCTATCAAGGCGAAACGCCTAATCGTGAACCCTGTGGGGACTATCGGGGCGAACGCCATTGATGTGCATCTCGATTCCGTTGACCAAGCGCGAATCTGGGACACGGAACAACTCAAAGCGGACAACAAGGAACGGGGGCTTCCAGGACTCCAACTCAACGTGGCTAGGATGGACTACGGCGCGATCGCCCTGAAGTATCAAGTTGCGCCACCCCGCGAGAAAGGTGCGCCCGCCGGGGCGAAGGTCGTCAGGCGGGATAACTGCATTGTTGTGAAGCCGGGCGGCTTTGTCCTATGGCAAACAAGAGAAATTATAGGAACGCCTGAGATAAAACCATTGTTTATCTGCTTCATTGATGGCAAGAGCACAAGGGCTCGCACAGGTTTGGTAGTACATCTCACGGCGCCCACGATTCATGCTGGTTGGTCGGGGAATGTGACCTTGGAAATGACCAACTGCGGACCACTAGAACTCGTGCTTAACGAAGGGGATGCAGTAGCCCAGATCATAGTGGCGCAGCTCACCCAGCCCCCCAGCTTTGGGGCCACACATTATAAGTCGGCAACCCACAAACAGACAACTGTCGCGGGCACGAAGAAGGCACGGCCTTCTTCCTAATCAAGTCCGATTCCTTCCGTCAAATTAGGCGGGCGCACGGGACAGATACCTTTATTCCTTAATGCCTGCCCCCGAAATGCCTGTCCCCGAAATGCCGTCTCCGGGGGCTTACGCCTCCCCGTAAGGGGCCCCAAGGGCCGGCTAAACTCTGCCGGCCTTTCGGGCCTGCCGAACCGGTCAGTTTGGGCAATAATTACGGCATCCGGACATCCGTGTCCGGACGCCCGTCCATGAGTTACACAACCGCCCGGTCCCTCGATGCGGCTTGCTCTTGCCGGCCTGTCAGCCCAATTGTCCGTTAATTACTTCCAGGAGTTCCGCGGCCTGCATCGACTTTGGTCCGGCGGGGGTCATCCAGTCGAGGTCTGCGCCGGCGGCGAGGCTTTTCTCCATCCGCTGCACGGCCAGGACGGCGGAGGAGTGGTTCTTGCCCATGAACCTGCCGATTTCCGGATAGCTCATTCTCGTGCGGCGCCTGGCCAGGAACATGGCGATCATCCTGGCCACCGACACCGTCCGCGTGCGGCGCGACGAGTGTATGTCGGCCGGGGTTATCCCGAAGTACGTCGCCACGGCCGCCTCAATGTCGCCAAGTGTTATCGCGCTGTCGGTGCGGGCGAGGTGCTCGGCCAGGGCCGACGACGCCAACTCGCGTGTAATCGCCCCGCCGTCCAGCGCCGCCAGGGCCGAGAGCTTTATCAGCGTGCCTTCCAACTCGCGGACCGAGCCGCGGATGTGCAGGGCGACGTACTCCAGCACGTCCCGCGGCGCCGAGAGCTTCATCACCCGCGCCCGGCGGGCGAGTATCTCCAGCCGCGTGGCGCGGTCCGGCGCCTCGATCCGCACCACCATCCCCGCGACGAAACGGCTGACCAGCGGCTCGTTGAGGTCGCCCACCAGCCGTGGATGGTTGTCCGACGCCATCACCACCCTCCGCCCGGCCGACTCGATGGCGTTGAATGTGTGCAGGAACTCGTCCTGCGTGGCCTTCTTGGCCGAGAGGAAATGCACGTCGTCGATCGCCAGCAGGTCGAGCTGGCGGTAGCGGCCGCGAAACTCGGCGATCTGCTTGTGCCGCAGGGCCGTGAGGAATTCATTGGTGAACTGCTCGGCCGTGACGTACCGGCAGTTCAGGGGCCGGCCCGAATCGCTCTTTCGCTGGGCGGCGTTGCAGATGCCCTGGAGCAGATGTGTCTTGCCGACGCCGCACGTGCCGTGGATGAACAGCGGGTTGAATGCGGGCTTTTCACTGCCGACCATCGCCATGGCGGCGGTATAGGCAAGGCGGTTGCTCTCGCCGACGACAAAGTCGGCCAGGCAGTACCGCATCGCCGATGCGCCGGCCGGCGACTCGTTGCGCGGACGGGTGCGCCCCGAGGTGACCCTGTCGACCTGCTCGGCCTGCTTGTCGAGCTGGCCTCGGCGCAACTGGCCGCTCAGGGCCGGGTCGATCGAGACGATCACCGGCCGCGGCCGCCCGGTGATGCTCTCGGCGGCCTGGCCGATAAGCTCCTGGTAATGAGTCTCGATCCAATTGCCCACGAACGGGTTCGGCACGGCGACGCTGACATGGCCGTCCGCGACCTGCACCATCACGCCGTGCTTGAACCACGCGTTATACCTTTGAGGTCCGATGCGTTCGGCCAGGACAGCCAGGATGTCACGAACCTGCCCGTCTTTGGCGCGTACCAATTCCATTGCTGTCGTCATCGTCAATCCTTCGCGTTGCACCTCGGTTTTCATCCGAAGGCCGGATACGCCCCGATGAACCTCCGGCACTACAACCGCAACCAATCGTCTCGGACAATCCCGATGTGCGGGCCGAATGTAATTAAGCCTCCACCGCGGGTCAATGCACAAACGGAGCGAATTGTTATCCACATCCGCCAAAGCACGGATACTCGGAAGCTTGGCTCTCAAAAAAAATCTTCTTCCACCGCTTGCTCACAAGGCTCTCACCGAGCCTTATCTTCTTGCGAATATCGCCGGCGGATATAGGCTACCCGCCGGCGCGCGGGCCGGAAGCCTTCGGCCTCGTATATCTTGCCGGCATAAGGGTTTGCCGCGTCCACAACAACGTTCATGAACTCCCCGCGGTCGCGCTGGGCCTGCCGGCAGGCGTGACGGACCATCGCCCGTCCGAGCCCAAGCCCGCGAAATGCCGGCATCACGCCCATGTAGACCAGATCCATGTCGCCGGGGTTCGAGGACGAGTCGTTTACCAGCACGCACCCGGCCGGTGCGCCCCGCAGGCGGGCAATCCACCAGAAGTCCGGGCGCCATGTCCCGCTTGCCTTGTGGCTTTCAAGCACGTCGTCGGTGCTGCGCAGCCCGGCCAGCGCCGGACAGTCCAGCGATCGCTCGTAGGTGCCGAGAATCACCCGGCCAAGTTCGACCGGGTCCATTGGCTGGCAACTCTGCCAGTCCAGGCCGGGCACGCTGGGCGGCTCGACGGCGTCCGCCAAGTCGCGCCGCATGTAAGCCAGCTCGGCAAGGCGAATGAAGCCGGCCTCGACAAACGCGCGCCCGTCGGCGTGCTGCCGATGGCCTATGAGCGATTGCACGAACGCCAGTCCGTCGGCCAGGGCCGCGTCGGCTGCCGCCCGAAGCGCCGCCGACAGTGCCGCCGCCTCCACGCCGGGCGACTCGGCCGGGCTGTGAAAGACCATACCCACCCGCCCCGCGCCGGGTATGACCATCGCCGCGGCGAGCAGATCCGTCCCCCGCCGGGCCTGCCAGAAGTGCCCCCTGAAGCCGGATCGCGTGAGCATCTCCCCCAGCGCCTCGGCCCGAAGGGCGATCTGGAGGTCCCGCCGTCCCGGCGCGCCGGGAGCCGCGAGAAACAGCAGGGCCTCCTCGCACTGGTTGCGATGGACGGGATCGAGTTGAAAAACATCGCTCATGACAGCCGCTATCGTATTGCGCCGCGGCCTGCACGCAAGGCCCGGCCGGGGCTGGGCGGGGACTTTTCCTGCCGGCCTTTACGGCGGCAGTTGGTTGGTCCCAACGTGTGCGACCTTTCTTTCCGGCGGCACTTGCTTTGGCCTCTGTAACGCCAATTTGCAGGGCTTTATTGCGGATT
>CAYOBS010000067.1:0-13743 GCA_964402305.1 uncultured Planctomycetaceae bacterium
GCGGGAGGATCGGCGGGCTCCTGGAGAAGAACCGGCTGGATTTCGTGATTGGCAGCATCCATTATGTCGGCTCCTTCTCGCTTTTCGACGAAGAACCCGAGCACTTCCGTTCGACGCAAGGCGCGCCCGGGGGACTGATCGAGGAGTACTGGCAATTGGTGCGCCTTGCGGCGGACAGCCGGCTGTTCGACGTCATCGGGCATCTGGATTACTTCAAGGTCCGGGGGCGGTTGCCCGCGATTGCCCTGCCCCCGGCGGCCCTGCATGCGATGGACGCGATCGAGCGGGCCGGGATTGCCGTGGAACTCAATGTCTCCGGCTGGCAGTGTCCATGCCGCGAGGCGTTTCCGTCGGATGATCTGCTGAAGCAGTGCCGCCGCAGAGGGATACCCGTCGTGCTTTCCTCGGACGCGCACAGTTCGCGAGGCATTGTGGACGGCCTGGCGGCCGGCGTGCGGAAGCTGCGGGAAATCGGTTACAGTGAGACTTGCGGCTATTGCGAGCGGCGGCGCTACGGCATCACGCTATCGCCGGAGGAAACGCACGCCCGCGTTGATGCGCTAGGCGACGGCGCCGCGAGAGGCTGAGCGGCGGCCCCAATACGTGTTCACGAAAAGCCGCCACCGCCGGAATTCGGGCCCCTACTGCCCGATCCCGGCCAGGGTCAGGATGAAGGCGTACTCCATGGCCGTCTCCTTGAGCGCCCGGAAACGGCCCGACTGCCCACCGTGCCCGACCTCCATGTTGATCAGGAACACCAGGGGATGGTCGTCGGTCTTCATGGCCCGGAGCTTGGCCACCCACTTGGCCGGCTCGAAATACTGGACCTGGGAGTCGTGCAGGCCCGTCGAGACGAACATGGCCGGATAGGCCTTGGCCTCGACCCGGTCGTAGGGTGAATACGACAGCATGTAGTCGTAGTAATTCTCGATCTCAGGATTGCCCCACTCGTCGAATTCGCCCGTCGACAAGGGGATGCTGTGGTCGAGCATCGTCGTCACAACGTCAACGAACGGCACCTCGACAAGGATGCCCCGGAAGAGGTCGGGGCGCATGTTCGTCACGGCGCCCATGAGCAGTCCGCCGGCGCTGCCGCCCTGGGCAAACATAAGCCCAGGCTCGGTGAACCCCTGGGCGACGAGGTACTCGGCACAGTCGATGAAGTCGCTGAACGTGTTCTTTTTCTTCAGGAGCTTGCCGTCGTCGTACCACCAGCGGCCCATCTCCTGGCCCCCACGGATGTGGGCGATGGCGTACACGAAGCCCCTGTCGAGCAGGCTCAGGACCGCGGAGTAGAAATCGGCGTCCGTGCTGATCCCGTAGGCGCCGTAGCCGTACAGCAGGCAGGGATTCCGGCCGTCGCGGACCAGTCCCTTTCGATAGACCAGAGATATCGGCACCTTGGTACCGTCTCGGGCCGTCGCGATGAGCCGCTCGGAGCGGTAGTTCTCCGGGCGGAATCCGCCGAGGACCTCCTGCTGCTTGAGCAGCTTCTTCTCCCGTGTCGCCACGTTGTAGTCGAAGGTCGAGCGGGGCGTCGTCAGCGATGAATAACCGTAGCGCAGCCATCTGGTGTCGGACTGCCGATTGGTATCGAGCGAGGCGCTGTAGGTCGCCTCCCCGAAGTTGAGTTCGTGCTGCTTAATCCCCGGGTCCCAGGGAATGATCCGGAGCCTGGTCAGGCCGTCCTTGCGCTCCTGGACGACGAGATAGTCGTCGAACAGCTCGAAATCTTCGAGAAGCACGTCGTCCCTTCCGGGGACCACGGGGGCCCAGTTCTCCTTGGCCGGCTTGCCGACCGGCGCGGTCATCAGTTGGAAGTTCTTCACTCCACCGATATTCGTGAGGATGTAGAACTTGTCCCGAAAGTGGTCGGCCCGGTACTCGAGATCTCTCTGGCGGGCCTGGAGGATCCTGGGTTTCCCGTCCGGCTTGTCTGCCTCCAGGCAGCGGTACTCGTTCGAAACGGTGCTGGAGGAGGACATGAGGATGTAGGCCTTTGACCTCGACTTGCTGACCTCCACGTCGAAAGCGTCGTCCGTTTCGTGGAAGACGATCTCGTCCTTGGCAGCCGAAGCCCCCAGAACGTGCCGGCAGATCTTGAAGGGGCGAAGGGTCACCTCGTCCTGCAGGGAATAGAAGATGGTCTTGTTGTCGTTCGCCCAAACCGCCTCGCCGGTCGTGTTGCCGATCTCCTCGGGCAGGGTCTTTCCCGTCGAGAGATCCTTGAAATGGATGGTGTACTGGCGGCGGCCGACGGTGTCTACGCCGTAGGACAGCAGGCGATTGTCGGGGCTGACGGCCAGGCCGGTGACGCTGATGAATTCGTGGCCCTTCGCCATCTCTGGCACGTTGAGGAGGATTTCCTCGTTCGCGTCAAGGCCTCCCTTCTTCCGGCAGTAGACGGGATACTCGGACCCCTCTTCGAAACGCGTGTAGTAGTAATACCACTGGAACTGGTACGGCACGGACAAGTCAGTCTGCTTGATCCGGCCGACAAGTTCTTTGTAGAGCTTATCCTGAAGCGGTTCAATCGGCTTCATCACCGCCTTGGTGTAGGCGTTCTCAGCCTCGAGGTACTTGATGACCCTGGGATTATCGCGTTCATTGAGCCAGTAGTAGTTGTCGATGCGGGTGTCGCCATGGATGGTGAGTTTCTTGGGGGTGATCTCGGCCACGGGAGGCTTAGCCGTGCCGAATCCCAACGGCTTTCTCGCACAGGCAGGCTGCGAAACAAGAAAGGAAACCGCCAGAACAACGACAAGGGCCCGTGAAGACCACTTCGCAAGAGACCGGCGCACCTCGATCAGACTCATTCCATCGTCCTCGCTCAGTGATTGGGCAAAGTTCAATCTGTTGCGGCTACCCGAAGAAAGGCTGGGCTCCGGGCCTCTTCCGACGGCGGTTGGGTCCTCCGCCCGTGTCCGAAAGCCAGGCCAAACTGCCGCCTTATACGAATCACAATGATACCGCCGAATCGGATTCCGCCGCACCTGCAAATGGCGGTTCATCGTAGGGAACTTGACCCGTCAGAATAGATCGCCGTCTCGCCCGCCAGCTTGATGTTCCCCTGTCCGGAGTCGTTGATCGCTAACGCGCGCGAGTTGGTGCCTGAGACCATCGGCTACTACTGGCACATCCCCAACGTCCGGAAGACCGGCCAGTTCCCGCACGTGCTGGTGAACTACTGGAAGCGGTTCACCGTTGCGGCGGCCGGATTGCAGGAAACCAACCATTCTTGACAAGGCGTTCGTTGTATAATAAGGGGCTGCCGAGGGACCGCTCTCAGCGGCAGAACGAAGCGTTGTACATGGGCACGGGATGCGGTTCACAAGGCAGAGGCCGACGCATGACCCGGTCGATGGTCGATCCGTCCACCGTCCACCAGGAAACCCATTGACCCGCATGCACGAGTCTGGTAAGCAATGCGATGGCGGCAAGGGGCTCGGTATGCCCCAGACCGCGTCCATGGAAGGGCATCGCTGTATGTCGCGCAAGAAACATCGCCGGAGGAGATCGTCGGGAGCAGGCCGCTGGGCTGGCACAGCTTCCCAGTCCGCGCATCAGGCCGGGATGGCAAGCAGTGATTCTCCGGCGGCAGATGTTGGTATCGCCCAGGCGGATCTGGCTCAGGTCGGCCGGTACATCGCGGAGAACGACACCAAGGGCGCCGTGAAGAAAGCCAAAGCCATTCACAGCCAGTTCGGCACGGCCGAGTCGGAGGCGCTGCTGGTGGACGTGTACATCGCCCGCCTGGGGGCGATGGAGTCGGCGGGCCTGAGTACGGAGGCCGCGTCCCTCAAAGAGATGGTCGCCGGCCGGTACGCCTGCGCCGCACAGAAGCTTCGGGAAATGCACACCGCTCCGGGGACGGCAGGGGACGTTCTGGCGATGGCGGGCGAGTTGGCCCGGCCGGACCTGCCCGACGCGCGACGCGCGGAGATCGAGGAGGCTATTCGTCGGGACGTTACGGAACTGCCTCGGCTGGCGCGGTGCGAAGCCGTCGAGAGCGACCATCCGCTTGCCCAGGCCGCGGGGGCGTTATGTCGGGCCTTCCAGGCCGTCGTGACCGGTCCGGTCGACGCCGAGCAGATCGCCCTCCGCGAGGTCTCGCACCGCAGCGCGCTTTCGGACTGGAAGCTGCTGATCCGTGCGCTGGACTGCTTCTACCGGCACGACGACGATGCGTGCCGGAGGCTGCTGGAAACCATGCGGCCCGACTCGGCCGCGGCAAGGCTGGCCCCGGCCCTGCGGGCCATGCTGGACGGCCGGGCGGACGGTCGGCTCGACCCCCAGGCGGCCGCGCTGGTTGCCGCCGTCGAGGGCGGCGACCGCGAGCTTCACCAGGCCCTGGCCGAGCTGGAGCCCGCCCTTGCGGCCAAGGGCCTCCGCGGGCTGAAGGAGCGGATTCAGCAGGCGGTGAAGCTATGCCGCAAGGCGCGGCCGGAACTGCTGGGGCGGCTCAAGCAGCTCATTTCGGTGCGAACCTTCATCAGGCGACACCCGGTGCATCTGGTCATCGAGGCCATGGGCGGGCCGGCAGTGCATGACTCGGCGTTTTGGGCCCTGCTGGCGCGGGCGGTCGAGTTGACTGGCGACGAACCGACGGCCTGCCTCGTGTGGGAGGAGTTCCGGCGGCACGCGGTGCATGAGGGCCGGTTCCCAGCCGATGGCGCGGAGAACTCCGCGTTGTACCTGCACATGCTCGACCTGCTGCAAAAGGTGCCGCCGGAGGACCTGTGGAGCGGCCAGGCGGAGTTCGAGGATGACTTCCGCGGGTTCCCGGGCATGTACGAGCACCAGCCGTCATCCGTCCGGGCCTTGGCGCCCAACCCAAGGAAGAAGCCGGACCTTTACTGTGTTTACCCCGAGCAGCTCTTCGAGCGGCTCTGCCGTAACGTGGCGGATGCCGGGATCTATGCCCGCTGGCTGGAGCACGCCCGTAGCGACGGGCAGACGAGGCCGGCCAGCGAGGAGGTGGCGGAGCGATGGCGCCGGGCTATCCCATCCGACAGTCGCCCGCTGCTGTTTCTCATGGAACAGGCCGAGAGTCGCGGGGCCTTCACGAAGGCGATGAAGTACCTCCGTCAGGCCGAGGCGCTGGACGCCCTGAGCCCGGCGGTGAAGCGTGCGCGCCTGAGGCTCGGGGTCGCCAACTCGTTGCGTCATCTCCAGGCCGGCAAGTGGCATCTGGCGACAAAGGACCTCGCGGCCCTTCGCGAGTTGCCGCAGGCGCGAGAGGCCGACCGCGCGGCGATCCTGGCGGGATTGGAGTGGGTTTGCGCCCGCCAGGCGGGCGACGCGGCGGCCGCGGCGGCGAGGCAGGCGGACCTGGCCGGACTCTTCGGCGGCCAGGCAGCGGCGGCTGTGCTCCTGACGTGCGTGGGTCGTGCGGCCTGCCATCGCGAACTCCTCGTCCCGGACTGGGCGGTCCGCCCGACGGGGCCTGCCCTGCTCGGCGCCGTCGGGCGCTCTTGCGCAGCCTGCCAGGACGTCGGGGTGCCGGTGACCATCCCGCCGGACTGGCAGCGGGCGCTCGTGGAGGCCCTGAAGGCTGCCGAAGGCACGCGGGACCTGGCGCAGCTTCGCGCCCTTGCCCAGAGCGCGCTGGGGTGCGTCGGGCAGCGGGAGATCGCCTTCGCCGCCACGGGGGCGGCACTGGCCGTCGCCGGGCCCCATCGCGCGCGGTTCCTCCTGCTGCGGGCGCGCTGCCTGTTGCGGCACGACTGCCGCCGGCAGGAATGCCTGGAGGTGGCGGCGGAACTCGCCCGCCGTCAGCGAGACACCGGCCTGCTGGCCGAGGTCATGGACGAGATCGGGTCCTGGTTCGCCTATGACCGGGCCGGCGACATCACCGTAGCCGACGAGGTCGTCGAGCGGGTGCTTAGCCACGAGGCGCAAGCCACGATGCGGGATCAGGCGATGCCGTCGGGCAACGGACCGTCGTCCGGTCCCAGGCGGCGCAAGCGATCGGTGGGCAGGTCAAGGCAGCCGGCCTTGTTCGAGGACCCGTTCGACGAGGGCGACGAGGACGACGAGGGCGACTGGGACCAGGACGACGGGGACGATGAGACTGACTTCTCGCCCGAAGGAGTCCTTCCGCCGGACGAGGTGATGGGTTTGCTCCTGGAGATCATGGGCAGGGCGGAAGGCCGGATGCCCTCGCTAAAGGAGTTCGAACGCATCGTGATGTCGGATCCGAAGGTGCAGAAGCGGATAGTGGAACTGATGCTGAATTATGGACCGCCGGCTGACCTGGACGGGTCGATAGACGCCCTTCTGGACGAGTTCGCGGGGTCGGCCATGTTGCCACCCTGGGTCGGCAACGGACGGCGGGGCAGGCAAAAGAAGCAGCGCCGCAAACGCCGGCGATGATGAGGTGCAGCGATGGAAGTCAACGAACCGAGGCGGCGGGACCCCTGGGCGATCCTGGGCGTGGACTTGGGCGCCACCGACGAGCAGGTCCGCGCCGCCTACATCGAGAAGGTCCGGCAGCACCCGCCCGACCGCGACCAGGAGCAGTTCGAGCAGGTCCGCGATGCCTACGAGGAGTTGCGTGACCCCCAACGACGCGCCAAGCAGATGTTCCTTTCGATCGACCCGTATCAGGAACTGCCGTCGCTGCTGGGCGACCCGCCGGTGCGGAGGCGCCACGTGGGGCCGGCACTATGGCTGGCGACGATGAAACGATAATATAGGGAACCGATGATGTTTGAGAATGACACGGAGCGGGTTGTACCCGGCCTCGCGGGCCTGGACTCGTCCGACGGGACGTACGCCCCGTCGGGCAGCGATACGTCGCCTGGGCCCGATGGTCTGCCGTCATCAGACGAAGACGGCGCCGCTGCCGGCGGCGAGCCGCCTTGCCCGCCGGCCGATACGGACCGCAAGCTTCGTCAGCGGATCGTCCGCCGCTTCGAGGTCTGGCTGGATGAGGTGCTCTCCGACGAGGCCCCGCCGGAGGGGCTCGACGCCGAACTGCTGGCGGAGCTTCAAGCGGACCAGCCACCGGGCCTTGCCGCCCCGGCCGAGGCGCCGGAGGACCTTGGCTCGCTCTGGTCGGCGATGACGGCCCTCGTCCAGGAGACGAAGATCCAGGGGCGGACCTTCAAGCAACTCCACGAGTCGTTGGGGCCCTTGCCGGAGTCGGTGCGCGGCGTGGTGTCGGCCCACGGCGAGGCTTTGGCGGCGGTCCACGACGCGGCCAGCCAACTGGACAGCCTGCACCAGCAGCAGGTGCATCAGGCCGCCGAGACCGCTCGCCAGCAGACCGAGGCGAAGCTGTTGAACGTCCTGCTGGACGTTCGCGACCGCCTGGTTCGCGGTGCGGACTCCGCCGGGCGATTGCTTCCTGATGCCCGCGCGGATAGGCCGAGTTGGCTGGGCAGGCTGCTGGGGCCGTGGCGCCGAGCAGAGCGGGCGACCGGGGCCGCCGAGGCGCTGCTGGACGGCTGCTCGTTGAGCCTGGCGCGGTTGGATGAGGCCCTGGGCGAAATCGGCGTCTCTGAAATCCCCTGCCGGCACCGGCCGTTCGATCCACAACGAATGACTGCCGTCGCCGTCGAGCGAACGGCAGAGTGGCCCGAGGGTACCGTGGTCGAAGTGTACCGCGCCGGCTACCAGTGGCACGGGCGCGTGCACCGGCTGGCGGAGGTCAAGGTAGTGCGGCGCCCCGCGGAGATCGGCTCCGTCGAGGCACAGCAGGAAAGCGACAGCCATGAGCGAAGGTGAGATCATCGTCGGCATCGACCTGGGGACAACCAACTCGGAGATCGCGGCGCTGGTGGGTGACCGGCCCCGCGTGCTGGGTCCGACGGGCGACAGGATGCTCCCGTCGTGCGTGGGGTTCTCGCCCACGGGGCAACTCCTGGTCGGCCAGGCGGCACGAAACCAGTCGCTGCTGTACCCCGAGTTGACCGTCCGCAGCATCAAGCGCAAGATGGGCAGCGACGAGAAGGTCCTGCTGGGCGACAAGGCCTTTACCCCTCAGGAGATCTCGGCCCTGATCCTGCGCGAACTGGCCGAATGGGCCGCACGGGAACTCGGTCAGCCCGTCCGAAAGGCCGTCATCACCGTGCCGGCCTACTTCTCCGACGCCCAGCGCCAGGCCACCCGCGAGGCCGGGGCGCTGGCGGGCCTGGAGGTTGTGCGCATCCTGAATGAGCCGACGGCCGCCAGCCTGGCCTACGGCTTCGGCGAGGCCAAGGCCCGAACCGTCATGGTCTACGACCTCGGCGGCGGGACGTTCGACGTCTCCGTCGTCACCATCCAGGACGACGTCACCGAGGTGCTCGCCAGCCACGGCAACAACCACCTGGGCGGCGACGACTTCGACCAGCTCATCCTCGACAGGCTGCTGACGCAGTTCCACGACCTGCACGGCATCGACCTGAAGGACGTTCACCCTGCCTCGCACTCGCGCCTGCGGTGGGCGGCCGAGGAGGCAAAAAAGAAGCTCAGCTTCGAGCCCTACGCGAGCGTCCGCGAGGAGTCGCTGGCCATGGTGGACGGCCGGGCGCTGCACCTGGAGGCGGAACTGTCCCGCACCGATTACGAGGACATGATCCGTCCGCTGGTGGAATCGACTCTGGACAGCGTGGCCAGGGCACTGGAAGACGCCCGCAAGACCCCCGCCGACATCGACACCGTGCTGCTGGTCGGCGGCTCGACGCGGACGCCACTGATCAGCGACGTGCTCACCGAACGCATGGGCGCCCGCCCACGACAGGACATCCACCCCGACCTGTGCGTCGCCCTCGGCGCCGGCCTGCTGGCCGGGCGATTGGCTGGCCACGACGTGCGGCGAGTCCTCGTCGACGTCTCACCGTACTCCTTCGGCCCCAGCTACATGGGCTCGCGCGACGGAACCCACTACCCCTACTGCTACCATCCCATCATCCACCGCAACACTCCGCTGCCCGTCACCCGAACGGACGAATACTGCACCGCTTATCCCAACCAGACCGTGGTCGAAGTGGAGATCTTCCAGGGCGACGACCCCGACGCCTTGAAGAACATCCTCGTCGGGCGGTTCCGCGTCGAGGGCCTTACGGCCATGGAGGACAGGAACGACGTCCTCTGCCGCATGAGCCTCGACCTCGATGGAATCCTGAAAGTCACCGCCATCGAGAAGCGGACCGGCAAGAGCAAGTACATCACCATCCGCGACGCCCTGAAGCCCAAGAGCCCCGATGAGATGGCCCTCGCGGCCGAGCGCCTCCGCCAACTCTACCAGGCCCGCGCCGCCGACCTGGAGGAATACTTCGACGCGGGCGGCCTTGACGGGGAGGAACTCGATGAGTCCGATGCCTGCCCGGACGGCATCGACGTCGAGGCCGCGGGGGCTGCCCCGCGGACGGGCGAGGGCGTTTACGTCGGCCAGCCGGCCGTCGAAGCCGATGCGCCCGGTGGAAGCGCCTACGGCGACGCCCGCGAGCTGCTCGACCGATCCCGCAAACTCCTCGCCGACATCCACGACGAGGACCGGGAGGAGATGATCGACCTCCACGAGCAGATCCACCAGGCGATGAGCCGAAACGACGCCCAGGCGGTCGCCGCCGCCGTCGAGACACTCCGCGAACTGCTGTTCTTCGTGGAGGGAAAGTGATGCCCGCCGCCCAAGCCCCGCAATGCCCCGTGTGCCAGGCGCTATTCCGCCGACAGCGCACCTGCACCCGCTGCGGCGCCGACCTGACGACCCTCATGCGACTCGCGGGACAATCCTGGCTGGCCCGACAGGCCGCACGCGCCGCCTTGCGCGCCGGCAACCTGGACGCCGCCCAACGTCTCGCCGGCCATGCACAACAACTCTGCTACACCCCCACCGGCCAGTCGCTGCTGGCCTTCACGACCGGCGCGAAACGCGTCGTCAGCGCCCTTGGCGCCTTGACGACCACGTGACCAAGCCGATGTAATGCTGTCCATCCCGCCGCTGGAGCCTTTCGCGCTGAGCCCGGAAGACCTCCAGTTCTCGGCGGAGCAGGTCCACCTCCGTGGCTTCCTGATCACGTTGTACCAGTAGCCGCAGAATAGGCGAGCCGGCCGAGGCCAGCCGTACTCGAGCCAACTGATAGGCCTGGCTCAGCAAGATGGCCATGGAGTCGACTAAACTCGGCACAGTGGCGGACGACAACAGAGGCATGTGGCCCTCCTCAATAGTCAAGGAAAGGCCGCGAGGATAACGGATGCCTGCGCAATGCTCAAGACCGTCGTAACACCTGCTTCAGGCGCCTCTTCCAGAGACAAAGCAGTCCATGCGCAATCCGCTGGGCCACTACAATTTCCACAACTATCGATTTCCCACCTTGACGCATCGGCCCGGCATGGTAACATGCAGCCTGCAACGGCGAAGGCACCGCTCCATGTTTCCGCCTTCGGAGGTCCGTACCGCTTGATCGTGTTCATGGTGGATGGGTCTGTAGGCTGGTGCTCGAAAGGGCAGGACAATGAAGGCAAAGGCGATTGTGGCGATGGTGGCGGCCCTTATCCTGACCGGGTCGATGGTCAGGGAGGGAAAAGGCACGTCTTTTGAACTGCACGGCTATGACCCGATAAATGACCCGATAAATGACCCGATGCTAGTCAACACGGCCTATGAACTTGGGTCGCTGTATGACTATCGCAAGGCGTGGGTTGGCGCCGGCGGGGTGGTGGACAACATCGTCGCCTGGGACCACAGTGAAGTGTCCCTGTTGTCCGACGGGAAGGTGGGCTACCTCAGAGCCAACGGCAATAGCATCGTGAACATCTCCGGCGGGGTCGGGAACTACGACATCGTTGCCGACCACTCCAGCACCGTGAGCGTCACTGGGGGACGGGTGCTTGGCGACATCGTCACCGAGCACACCAGCACCGTGAACATCTCCGGCGACGGATACGTGTACTACATTGACAACAGCGCCTCCGTCAACAGCACCGTGAAAATCTCCGGCGGGCATGTGGGCATTTACTGGGCTTGGTCCCCCGTGAACATCTCCGGCGGATGGGTGGAAACCCTCTGGGCCGATGGCACCAGCGTCGTGACAATGTCTGGCGGGGCTGTGAACGTGCTGGCTGCTACCGGCACCAACACCGTGAATATGTCTGGTGGGCAGGTTGACTACATCTCCGCCTACGCCACCAGCCCCCTGATCTTCAACGCATATGATCTAACCCTTGGCGTCGGGCTTTCGCGCAGCGGGAACCAGGTGTGGGGTTCCGGTGTCCTGACCGGGGAATGGTACGGTGGGCAGCCGTTTTCCACGATCATCAATGGCGGCGCCACCGGCGCCGTCCCCGAACCGCTGACCATGCTGACCGCGTTCCTGGCGGTCGGCAGCCTGGGCGGCTACCTCATGCGGCGTGTAAAAGGTAAATAGGGGTAAATAGGGACGCTAACCATTTTCAAGCCCCCGAGCCCCCGCATGGGCGGAGGGTGCTGCGCGGCGTGATAATAAATGGTTAGCGTCCCGAATGGCATGAAGATAAGACGTAAGTGCCGCTCAACAATCGCGTTGCAGAGTAGCCCAGGCAAGGCCAATTCCGCCCGCGAATCCGGGCGAGCCTGCGGAACCCTTGAGAATTCCGCGTTTCCCGGCGCGGCCCGGCAAAGGGCTGAACCGAGAAGGATGTCCGCAACGCATGTTTCTTATGCATAACCGACTCTGGATCAATAACTTACCCCTTATCTTCATGCCATTCGTTAGCGTCCCTATTTCCCCCTATTTCCTATTTCCCCCAGAGTCGCAGCTAAAAGACGAAGAAAAATGCAAGGCCGCCGGTTTCACGCACGTGGGTGGACAGGTTACAGTTCCGAACGGCAAGAAGGCAGTTGAAGCGCAGCTTGACGCTCTGGTAGATTGGCTCAACGCAAATTAGTCAAAATCATGAACAAGGAGAAGCCCATGATTTCTCATCCTGGCAATACGTTGTCTCTGGCCCGATGGATATTGCTGCCCGCGGCGTGCATGCTGGCGGCCCTGGCCGGTTCCAAGGCGGATGAGCCGCCCACCAAGCCCGCCGCCACACTCGGCCAGAGGAGTTTCGGCTTCGCCGTCTTCAGTCCCGGCGGCCAGACGGTGCTGACCAATTGCGATAGCAGTGTTAATGATAGTTTGGCCACCCGTAAAGCCCTGCTTTGGGACGTGAAGACCGGCCTACTTGTCCGAACGTTCGTTGGAGGAGAGGGAGATGTATTTGCCGGCGCGTTCAGCCCCGACGGCAATCAGATCGTCACTGGCGGCGGCACGGGGCGCGGCGGATTGCCCGGCCCCAGGAACGCCGAATTGCACCTGTGGGACGTGACCAGCGGGCGCGAGATCAGGCAGTTTCGCGGCCACAAGACGGTTGTAACGTCGATTTCCTTCTCGGCTGACGGCAAGCGTATTCTGAGCGTGGGGGATCTGGCTCGCCTCTGGGATGCGCAGTCCGGCCGGCAGCTCTTCGTTTGGCCCAAAGAGGGGGGGGCAGTTTGTCCACGGCGCGGAACTGAGCAATGACGGACGGTCCGTGCTGATCCATCATTCGGATCACCTCGCCATCTGGAACACATCATCCGGGAAGCAGTCCGCGAACATCCCGCGCCCCAGCCGGTTTGGAAGCTTTGCCGCCGCCCATTTCAGCCCGGACGCCAGGCTGGTCGCCACTGCATGTTACGACAATACTGCTCGCACCTGGGATGCCGGCACCGGCAGGCAGGTGCGGGTTTTCGAGGGTCATGCAGATTTCCTCCTTCAGGCGCGATTCAGCGCCGACGGGAAATGGCTGGCCACCGGCGCATACGACAAGACCGTCCGGATTTGGGATGTCGCCACCGCCAGGCAAATTCATCTGTTCTCTCTTCCCGAAGGCGAGCACCCCGACGTTCGTTTCAGCCCCGATTCGAGTCGGCTGGTGGCGGTCTGGGGGAGAAGGAGCGGGGTTGGCCCCTACCTGTCGGGGATCTCGCTGTGGGACGCACAGAGCGGCAAGGAGCTCCGCCGCATCACCACCCAAAAGGACCAGATGGTCCCTGGCCAGGCAGTCTTTTCGCCCGACGGCAAGACGATACTGGTGCACCTTGAGCGAACGGAGTTGCTGGATTGCCAGACCGGCAAAACGATCCGCCAGTACAACTGAGTTCCCCCGGGCGTGAATGCCTGGTAAATAGGGATGCTAACCATTTTGGATCACGTGCCGGCCGATGGGCTGGCCCACCGGCAGGTATCGCGACGCCGCCGGCGCCGATCAGTGGCGACAGGACATCATCGAGCCGGATCTGGCCGGAACCAAAGAAAACCGTCAGCTTTACATGCCGGTCGTTTTCCCCGGCTTTTCGTGGGCCAATCTCAAGCGGGACACAAAGCCGAATCAGATTCCCCGCAACGGCGGCCGATTCCTGTGGACACAGGCATGGAACGCGCATCAGGCTGGCGCCCGGATGCTGAAGATCGCCATGTTCGACGAAGTCAACGAAGGCACTGCCGTCTTCAAGCTCGCGCCGAAACGTCAGGATGCCCCCGAGCAGGGCTTCTGGCTCACCCTCGACGCCGACGGCGAAGACCTGCCCGCCGACTGGTACCTCAGGCTATCCGGCGAAATTACCAAACTCTTTCACGGCGAGCCGGCAGCCCCGCCTTTCCGTCTCAGGCATGCGGACGACACGCTTCCAAAGGAAGAATTGACCCCCAAGTCGACACCCACTGCACCACCTGGTAAAAGAGGGTAAAAGAGTAGAGTCGAGACGTGGCGCGGTGGCGGCAGGATCGGGGAGTAGCCGTTGGCCGG
>CAYOBS010000068.1:0-9186 GCA_964402305.1 uncultured Planctomycetaceae bacterium
GTAGCCGGTAGCCGGCGCAGCCCTGCGTAGCCCTTGGCGAAGCAGGGTAGCCGGGGAAAACAAACAGCGGAACCGGGAAACTGGAAAAGGCGGAACATGGAACGGGGAAACCGGGATTTGACATGTTCTGGCTTCAGATTCCGCTTTTCCGCTGTCCTGCTGTTCCCAATACCGGATTCCAGGTTCCGCCGTTTGGTTTCTGCCAGGTTCCGCCGTTTGGCCGTTCCTGGCTACCGGCTACTGGCTATCCCGGCGCGCCGGGACTACCGGCTACCGCCGCCAGGACCCCTTCGGCCGCACGCAGGCCGTCGACGCCGCTGCTGATGATGCCGCCGGCGTAGCCGGCGCCCTCGCCGGCGGGGAACAGCCCTGCCGCGGCCGGGGACTCGCCCGTCGGGCCGCGAAGGACCCGCACGGGGCTGCTGGTTCGCGTCTCGGCCGCGTAGAGCGTCACATCCTGGGGCACGACGCCGCGTTGGCGCGAGAGCATTTCCGGCATCGCCTCGGCGAGGGTGCGGCAGATGAACTCCGGCAGCACGGTCCGCAAGTCCGCCGGCCTGCTGCGTGTGCATGAGCGGTCGGCGGGCAGGTCCCCGCCGGGCGAGCCGGCGAGGAAGTCCGTCAGGCGTGCGGCGGGCAGAGAGTAGTCCGCCCCGCCGGCCTGGAAAGCCCGGCATTCGATGTCGGCCTGGAAGGCCAAGCCCGCAAGCTCGGGCGGCATGTCCGGGCGCGGCTGGGGGTAGTCCGCCGGCCCGACCGGCGCCAGGAAGGCCACGTTGCCGCAGCGCCCATCGCGGGCGGACAGGCTCATGCCGTTGGTCGTCAACATTCCCGGCTCGGACGCGCAGGATATGACCACCCCACCGGGGCACATGCAGAAAGTGTAGCACGGCCTGGCGGTAGGCGTTGCGGTGCGCGTCAGGCGGAAGCTCGCCGCCCCCAGCCGCCTATGGCCCGCCCATCGGCCCCACTGGGCCTGGTCGATGAGCCGCTGCGGAAGCTCCGCCCGCAGCCCGACGGCCAGCGCCTTGGCCTCCAGCGTCACACCGGCGGCGTGGAGCATACGGTACACGTCGCGGGCGCTGTGCCCGGTCGCCAGCACGCACGCGGCCACGGCGATTCGCTCGGACGCCACATGCACGGCCCGCAGCCGCCCGGCCTCGATTTCCAAGCCGTCCAGCCGGGCGCCAAAACGCACCTCGCCGCCGGCATCGAGGATCAGGCCGCGAAGGGCCGGGACGATACGCCCCAGCGCGTCGCTGCCGAGGTGCGGCTCGGCCTCGATGAGGATATCCGCCGGCGCGCCGCAGCGCACGAGCGTCTCGAGCATCCGCCGCACTCGGGGGCGGTCCTTGCTCCGCGACGTGAGCTTGCCGTCCGAGAACAGCCCCGCCCCGCCCTCGCCGTACAGGACGTTGCTCTCCGGGTCGAGCAGGCCGGCATGCCAGAACCGCCCCACCTGGCCCGTCCGCTGCTCGGCCGGCTGGCCGCGCTCGATCACCAGCGGCGACACGCCAGCTTCCGCCAGTACCAGCGCCGCCATAAGCCCGGCCGGGCCGGCGCCGACGACCACCACTCGCCGCCCTCGCATGGCCTCGGGCGCGGTTGGCCGGTGCTGCAATGTGGTTGGTTGCGGCGACGACGACGCCGGCGCCGCCGCGGCAGCGATCTCCACCTGCCCCTCGGCAAGCCTAGGCGCTTCGCCCGCCAGCTCAGCCTCGATTGAGAGCACGAACACCGGCGCGTCGCGCCGCTTTCGCGCATCGACCGACCTGCGCACGATCGTGACATCCGACAGCGTCCATGCCGGTCTGCCGAGCCGCCCCGCGGCCGCCCTGATCACCTCGTGCGCCTCGTAATCCAGCGGAACCACAAGTTGATGTATGCGAACTCGCATGGTTTGGTAGCCAGTGGTCGGTAGCCGGTAGCCGGCCTGCCCGCCGTAGCCTTGGCGAAGGCGGGTAGCCGGGAAAAGCCAAACGGCGGAACCTGCCTGCCGGCAGGCAGGCCGGGAACCGGGAACCTGGAACCCGGAACAGCCAAACGGCGGAACCTGCCTGCCGGCAGGCCGGGTACGAGGAACCCGAGGCCTGATGTTCCGGTCAATGTGCGACTATGATACAGTGCGAGGCGAAAGACGTAATCGCGGAACTTGAGAAAAACAATACGGTGCGATATCTGGCGCCTGAAGCCTGTAGCCTGTAGCCTGTAGCCTGTAGCCTGTAGCCTGAAGTCTGTAGCCTGTAGCCTGTAGCCTGTAGCCTGAAGTCTGTAGCCTGGCGCCTGAAGCCTGAAGCCTGTAGCCTGTAGCCTGAAGCCTGTAGCCTGTCGCCTGAAGCCTGAAGCCTGTCGCCTGTCGCCTGAAGCCTGAAGCCTGAAGCCTGAAGCCTGTAGCCTGAAGCCTTCTGTCCCCATAGGATCCCAGATGACCGACACGGACTTACGCAGAGTGCGGGGCGTGATATTCGACATGGACGGCGTGCTATGCATCCGGCTGAGTCGCGGCCGGCTCGAGCCGGTAATCGGCGCCCGCGAGTTCATCGACTGGTGCCGGCAACTCGGGCTGAAACTCGCCGTGGCCGGCGGCGCCGACAACGTGACGATGGAGAACAACCTTCGCCAGGTCAACCTTCCGGCCGGGCTGTTCGACGCCGTCGTCACCGGCGCGGATATCGAGCACAAGAAGCACGAGCCGGAAGTCTTCCTGCTGGCCGCCAGGCGCATGGGCCTTCGGCCGGACGAGTGCCTGGTGATCGAAGACGCCGTCGCCGGCGTCCAGGCCGCCAGGTCCGCCGGGTGCAAGTGCCTGGGCCTGACCGGCAGCTTCTCCGAAGGCGAGCTACTGTCCGCCGGCGCGGACTGGGTCGCGCCGGACCTTGCAAGCGTGCCGGAAGGGGTGCTGGAGATCGAGTGATCCTCTCCCTTCAGGAGAAAGGGACTTAATGCGCGCCCTGAATGAATCTCGCGCGGCGGCCGTTGCAAAGAAGCATAACGCCTCACGGCGTCACTACGAACGCTCCGCGAGATTCGAAGGCGCCTCTGGCGTTTGTAGTGTGCCCGTAAGGGCATCTTCTTCTTTTCTTTGCGACTCAGGAAAGCTCTGGCGCTGCCATCAGGACCGCCGCCACCGCGCGAGATTCAATCTGGTTGCGTATAAGATGGCCCGTCATGCACGCACGACCCTATAACCTACAACCCTCCCTGCTCCCTACTACCTACTACCTACTACCTTCTTCCCATTCCTTACTTCGTCGGTCCTTCGAATACCACCTTCCACTTCACCTCGCGGCCGGCGGCGGAGTTGATCGTCACGCGGCACAAGTCGCCGGCTGCCTTCATCGAGACGCTCACGCCGGCGGCGCGGTCGGCTGCGGACACTTCGGCGGCAGCGGGTTTCCACGCACCGGCCGTCGAAGTTGTCGGCACGCGGAGTTCGTACGGGTCGCCCGCGACGACCTTGCTCGTGCCGGAAAGCGTGCGTGCGGCGGCGTCCCACGTCTCGGACACAATGTCCACCACGCCCTGCGTGATGTGCCGCGACGTGCTCAGCACCATTGGATGGTCCGTAACCTCGCGGATGGCCAACACCTGGCAGGTGTGCTTTGGCAGCTTGCCGGCCAACGAGCCTTTGAATGGCGGGATAGCCGCGTTCGCCCAGAAGTCGAAGGCGGCGTAGAGCTTGCCCGGCGCCAGGCCCAGGCGCGATGCGGGGATGTCGAACGAGTAATCGCCGTCGTCCCAGTTGAACAGGCCGACGACGTCAAGACGCGGCGTCCGGCGGGTGTCGGTCACCTGCCAGATCCGCGCCAGCGGCTCGTCGAACAGGTCCACGGGGCGGGCTTGGAGGGTATGGCTGGGCATGGTGCGTTTGAGCATGTCCAGCCTTTCCGGCGTCAGCGCGGCGTAGCCGTCGCTGGAGACGCTGAACGCGCCGGCAATGGTTACCCAGGAGCAGATGAGCCGGGCCTCCTCGGTCGGAATCGAGTTGCGGACGAACAGGGGGTCCGGGTCGTTGTACCAGATCCGCCCGTTGAGGTGGTAATTCCACGTGCCGAAGGTCGGGCCCCTCTTGAGACCGTCCCACTTGGCGCCGTTGTCCGGGCCGATGCGCATTGCATCGACCATGCCGAATGCCCCGCCGTAACTCCGCATGTTCTGCGACGTGCAGCAGCCAAGGATGAACACGTCCTTGCCGGCGGCCTCGCGAATCAGTGAAAGCCCGCCGCGGAAGGCCTGGATGTTGGTGAAGTTCGGATCGTGCAGGACCGCGTCGCCGATCCCGTCGTCCTTGTAGTCGCTGTTGACGTACTGCTGACGCGTGGCCGTGCCCGTCCACATGCCGTCCATCTTGAAGTACTTGTAGCCCCAGTCGTGCGAGATGCGGCGGACGATGTCCTGCATGTACTTCCGGGCGGCGGGGTTCGTCATGTCGATGCACGTGCCGCCCCAGGCGGTGTCGTACGGCTTGCCGTCAACGGTCTTGACGAAGATGTCCTGCTTGTCGGCAAACCAGGGATCGTCGAACGTGCCGGCAAAAGGCATGAACCACAGGCCCGGCACGAAGCCGTTGGCGCGGATGTTGTCGGCGGTGGCCTTCATGCCCGACGGGTACGGGCCCTTCTGCCGGTAGGTGGTGAAGTTCTTCCGAGGCCCGTTGGGGCTTTTGCCCTCCTGCCAGCCGTCGTCGATCTGGAGGAAGTCCAGTCCGAACTTCTTGAGATTCTCAGCCGCGAAGGCGGTCTGCCCGGCCATGGCCTTCTCGTCGGATGCCCCGGCGTGGTACCACGTGCAGTAGCCGACCATGATCGGCGGCAGGTGGATTGCGTAGACCTTGGCGACGGCGTCAGCCCAGGCCTCGAGGCCCAGGCGCGCGTCGTCGAAGAAGCCGATGGCCAGCGTCTCGAGCGTCTCACGGGCGTCGGGGGCGATCTTGAGCCGGCCATAGTCGATCTGGCCCGTTACGCGGACAGCCCCGCCTGTTTCCTCGGCGAAGACCGCCCCGCTGCCACGGTCGGATGTGATCCACCCGGCCACGACGCCTCGGCGGCTCTTTGGCTCCGCCACCGCCAGCCACATATAGCTGCCCGGCTTCTTGTTGGCCGTCGTAAGGCCGCCGGTCCCCAGGACCTTGAGCTCAGCCGCGGGCGCGCCGAGGTCAAGTGTAAAGGCCGCCGGGCGGACGCGGTTGGTGATAGTGGCGTCCTTGCCGCCGTTGTGGACCATGGAATAGAACAGTGCGAACGGCAGTTTCGCCGGCGCCAGCACCAGGTCGCGCCCGCCGTCGGCGTAGGCGACCTCGATGGCCTTGCAGTCGCCGAACGCCTTGTCCGCAACGTCGATGATCTTCGCTGTTCCGCCGGCCTGGCTGAGGGCGGCGTCCTTTGCGAACGACGCCGACGCGCCCGCCGCCGTCAGCGCCAGTTTGCCCGACGCCGTGTCGTAGGAAGCGGTGAGAAACTCGTTGGAAACCTTGAGCGTTTCCGCCCCGGCCGATCCCGCAAGCATCGCCGTCATGATCGCCACTCCCACAAACCAGGTCATTCGCATTTGAATCTCCCTTGCATGCGTGTTTCAACCCCGTCCACTGTACTGTTAACCGTTGGATTGCATGCAAGTGGCGGAGAGTCTTATTGCAGGGGTAGGTTCATGTCTATAGGTCTCATAGGGCCTATAGGACGGATAAGACTTATGACCTTCTGATCGCTCAAAGCCTTCTGATTCTTCGCTCTGCGTTCTCCGCGCCCTCTGCGCGAGATCTTCTTGTTTGCTTCAGAAAGCCGCGTGCTCCGTGCGGGTCATGATCTCCTCCTGCAACTCGACAGACAGGTCGCAGAAGTAATCGCTGTAACCCGCCACTCGGACAATGAGGTCGCGGTGGTGCTCGGGGTGCGCCTGGGCCTGCCGCAGGTCCTCGGCCTTGACGACGTTGAACTGCACGTGATGGCCGTCCATCTTGAAGTATGCCCGCACCATGTGGGCGAGCTTCTCAAGCCCCGCCTGGTCGGCCAGCAGGGCCGGCGTGAACTTCATGTTCAGCAGCGCCCCGCCGGTCTTGAGGTGGTCCATCTTGGCGGCAGAGCGCAAAACCGCCGTCGGGCCCTTGCGGTCCGCCCCCTGCACGGGAGAAATGCCCTCGCTCAGCGGCAGCCCTGCCCTTCGGCCGTCGGGGCCGGCGCCGGTTACCGAGCCGAAATACACATGCACGGTCGTCGGCAGCATCTCGATGCGATAGCAGCCGCCCTTGCCGTTAGGCCGGCCGTCAACTTCCGCAAAGAGCATCTCGAACGCACGGACCATTATCGCGTCGGCGTAGTCATCGTCGTTGCCGTACTTGTGCGTGCGGTTGACCAGGCGCTGGCGAAGCTGCTCCTGCCCGGCGAAATCCGCGTCCAACACGGCGACAAGCTCGGAGAGGTTCATGCCCTTTTCGTCGAAAGCCGTCTGGCGGATGGCTGAGAGGCTGTCGGTCAGGCTGCCTATGCCCACGAACTGGATATACGAGTTGTTGTACCTCGCCCCGCCGGCGTTGTAGTCCTTGCCCTTGCGGATGCAGTCGTCGGTGATGACCGACAGGAACGGTGCCGGCATCATAGTCGCGTACATGTGCTCGATGACGTGGTTGCCGCGCATCTTCACGTCGATGAAGTGGCTCATCTGCCCGCGGAAGGCGGCGAACAGGTCGTCGAAGCTCGCCAGGCCGCCGGGTGTACCCGTGTGCGGCCCGAGCTGTTTGCCCGTCCGCGGGTCAACGCCGTCGTGCAGCGCCAGTTCCAGGACCTTGGGCATGTTGAAGTAGCCGGTGAGGATGTACGCCTCCTTGCCGAATGCGCCGGTCTCGACGCAGCCGCTGCACCCGCCGGCGCGGGCGTCCTCGAGCGTCTTGCCCTGGCGGAGCTGCTCCTGGACCACCGCGTCGGCGTTAAAGATCGACGGGAATCCGTAGCCGTTGCGGATGACCTTCAGCGCGCGAATCAGCAGGGCGTCCGGCGTCCTTCGCGAAAGCTGAATGTTGCTGCTGGGCTGGAGCAGGTGCATCTCCTCGATCACGTCCAGCAGCATGTGCGAGACCTCGCTGGCGCCATCCGACCCGTCGGCGAGCAGCCCGGCAATATTGATGTTGGCAAAGTCCGTGTACGTGCCGCTCTCAGCCGCAGTGACGCCGACCTTCGGCGGGGCCGGGTGGTTGTTGAACTTCACGAAGAACGCCTCGACAAGTTCGCGAGCGGAGGCGGGCGTGAGCGACCCGTCGGCCAGGCCCTTGCGATAGAACCCCAGCAGATGCTGGTCGAGGTGGCCCGGGCAGAAGGAGTCCCAGCCGTTAAGCTCCGTTATGACCGCCAGGTGGCAGAACCAGTAATACTGAAGGGCCTCGTGGAAGTCCCGCGGGGCGTTTGCGGGCACGTGCGTGCAGACGGCGGCAATCCTCACCAGCTCGGCCTTGCGGGCAGGGTCGGTCTGCCTGGCCGCCATGTCCAGCGCAAGTTCCGCGTGCCTGCGGGCGAAGAGAATCAGGGCGTCGCAGGAAATATCCATCGCCACGAGCTGCTCGCGCTTCGCGTGGGCGTCGTGATCGCTCAGCCAGTCCAGCGACGCCGTGGCCGCCGCGATGTCGCGCTTGAAGTCCAGCAGGCCCTTGCGGTAGATCTTGTCGTCCAGGACGGTGTGGCCGGGGGCCCGCTGCTCCATGAACTCCGTGAACAGGCCCGCCTCGTAGGCCTCCAGCCAGGGCGCGGACATGGCCTGGAAAATGCGGTCCCTCATGCTCCGCCCACGCCAGTAGGGGATCACCTTCTCCTGGTACGCCTTGATGCACTCATCGTCGACGTGGTAGCTGGTCTTGGGGCGGCTGTCGAGGATGCGGAGGTCCTTGATGCTGTGGCACGTCAGTTCGGGATAAGTCGGCACGACCTTGGGCCTCGGACCCCGCTCGCCGACGATCAACTCATCGTCGCCCAGCCAGATCGCCTTGTTGCGGCACAGGTGCATGAAGGACCTGGCTCGCATTACCGGCACGGAATACTTGCCCTCGTTGGCCTGGTAGAAGTCCGTCATCAGCACGGCCCGCTCGTGCGTCAATTCGCACTCGGCATCGAGGCTCGCCTGGCGCAAACGTCTCGTACGCTCTGTCATACCGCTATCCACCTGTCTTTACGTTCAGGCCGAACTTGCGCATTCTCTCGGCCGCGATGTCCATCTGCCGGGTCGTCGGCGCAGAAATTCTTCCTGCTCGATACGGCCTGCCAAGCCGCTCGAATTTATGAACCGCTGTTTCATGATAGGCCAGCAGGTTCACCTGTTGAACCCCTTTTATTTGCCGGATGATTTCCCCGGCCGCGTCGAGGTCTTCGGCTGAGTCGTTGATTCCCGGCACAAGCGGGATCCGGACCCAGATGTTGCCGTGAACTTCGCCCAGCGCCCGGAGGTTTTCCAGGATTCCATCGTTGGCTGCGCCCACGTAAACGGCGTGGCGGGCAGTGTCGGCGAGCTTCAGATCATAGAGGAACAGATCCGTAAGTGCTGCCATTTCAAGAAGATGCTCGCGGGGTCCGCAGCCGCTGGTGTCCACGGCCGTGGATATCCCGTCGTCGCGGCAGGCCATCAGAAGCGCCTTGACAAAACCAGGCTGCATCAGCGGCTCGCCGCCGGAGATCGTAAGTCCCCCGCCGGAGTCGTCGTAGAAGATCCGGTCCCGGCGGACCTCGGCGAGGACCTCGGCCACCGTCATTTCCCGCCCGGCCATCTGGATGGCCCCGGCCGGGCACGCCTCGACGCACGCCCCGCAGAGGGTGCAGGCGACCGGGGCCGCGCGGACGCCATCGCCCGGCTGCGCGCCGTCGGGGTCCGTGTTTGCGGGCAGTTGCTCGGCCGGGCAGATCTTGCGGCACAGCCCGCAGCGGATGCAGCGGGTCTCGACGACGATTACCTCCGGGCTGGCGCACTGGCTCTCGGGGTTGTGACACCACCAGCACGTCAGCGGACAGCCCTTGAGAAACACAGTGGTCCGGATGCCCGGGCCGTCGTGAATCGTGTACCGCTGGATGTTGAGAACCAGGCCGCTTTCCATTCACTTCCATCCATGTCTAAGACGCAATACGCAGTATAATGCATCATGGGCGTTTGGGAGAAGAAGGCTTCAGGAAGAAGGCTACAGGCTACAGGCTTCAGGCTTCAGACTTCAGGAAGAAG
>CAYOBS010000068.1:9286-13533 GCA_964402305.1 uncultured Planctomycetaceae bacterium
CTTCAGGAAGAAGACTTCAGGCTTCAGGCTTCAGACTTCAGGAAGAAGACTTCAGACTTCAGGCTTCAGACTTCAGGAAGAAGGCTTCAGGTTTCAGGCGCCGGAATCCGTTCCACGAGAGAGTAAACTCCTTCTTCACTCTAATTCAGGTATCGAGGGCACAATCAGCACGGCATAGGCTTGCCTCTTGCTTTACCTGAAGCCTGAAGTCTGTAGCCTGAAGCCTTCTTTCTTGGGACTTGTGGAACCGTTGTTGCACAGTACAATCAAGCTTTGCCTCGTTGCCCGAATCGTTCAACAGTCCGCTGCGGCGAAAGGATCAGACTATGTGGCGACTTACCTTGGCGTTGGCGGCCGGCGTTCTTGTCGGCTCGATGCTCGGCGGGTGCAACAATCAGAATCAGGACCAGAAGACATCCGGAGGCCGGCAGAAGATCAAGATCGGGTTCCTGGTCAAGCAGGCGGAGGAGCCGTGGTTCCAGCACGAGTGGAAATTTGCCGACCAGGCCGGCGTCAAGTACGGCTTCGAGGTGATCAAGATCGCCGCGCCGGACGGCGATAAGGTTCTGACGGCGATCGACAACCTTGCCGCCCAGGGCGCCAAGGGGTTCATAATCTGCACGCCGGACGTGCGGTTGGGGCCGGCAATCGTCGCCAAGGCCAAGGCCAACGACCTGAAGCTCTTCAGCGTGGACGACCGTTTCATCGGCTCCGACGGCAAGCCCATAGCCGGCGTTCATTACATGGGCATTTCCGCCAGGAAGATCGGCAACATGGTCGGCAAGGCCCTTGCCGACGAGATGGCCAATCGCGGGTGGAAGCCCGAAGACACCGCGGCCATGGGAATCGGGCTGCAAGAGCTGGACACCGCCCGCGAGCGCATCGAGGGCGCGACCGAGGCGCTGGTGTCGGCGGGGTTCCCGAAGGACAAGATCTACATCGGACAGGTCATCGGCCTGGCGGACGTGACCACGGCCATCAATGCGGCAAACATCCTGCTGACCAAGCACCTCGACGTGAAGAACTGGCTGGTCTTCGGAATGAACGACGAGGGCGTCCTTGGCGGCATCCGGGCGCTCGAGGGCCAGGGCATCGGCGCCGACCGGACGATCGGCGTCGGCATCGGCGGCACGACCGGCATGGTGGACTGGCAGAAGGAAAAGCCCACGGGCTTCTTCTCGGCCGTGCTTATCAGCCCGAAGCGGCACGGCTATGAGACGGCCGAGTACATGTACAAGTGGATCACCGAAGGCGTCGAGCCACCCATGACGACCTTCACCGACGGCGTGCTCATCACGCGAGACAACTACAAGCAGGTGATGAAAGAGCAGGGGCTGCTGGACTGACCGGATGGAATCGGCCTATCTCCAGTTCGACTCGGTCAGCAAAAGCTTCCCCGGCGTTCGGGCGCTGGACCGGGTGAGTTTCTCGGTCCGCGAAGGCTCCGTGCACGCCCTGATCGGCGAGAACGGGGCAGGCAAGAGCACGCTGCTGAAGGTCCTCTCGGGGCTCTACAAGCCCGACGGCGGCGCGGTCCTCATGGGAGGCAGGGCCCAGAGCTTCCGCTCGACCGCCGCCGCCATCCGCGCCGGCGTGGCCGTCATCTACCAGGAGCTCCAACTCGTGCCGGAGCTCTCCGTCGCCGAGAACCTGTACCTGGGCAATCTGCCCGCCCGCATGGGCTGGGTCAACACCGGAGACATGATCGCCGCCGCCGCCCTGCAGCTTGAGGGCCTCGGCGAGCGCATCAACCCGAAGGCGAAGGTCGGCTCGCTGCCGATCGCCCAGAGGCAGATGGTGGAGATCGCCAAGGCCCTGGCGCGAAACGCCAAGGTGATCGCGTTCGACGAGCCGACCAGCAGCCTCTCGGCCAGAGAGACCGACCGCCTGTTCGCCGTCATCGATCAGTTGAAGCTCAGGGGCAGGGTTATCCTGTACGTCTCTCATCGCCTGGAGGAGATATTCGAGGTCTGCCACAGCGCGACGGTGCTCCGCGACGGCCGGTGCGCACAGACATACGAGTCGCTCGATGGCGTCTGCCGGGACGACCTGGTGCGGAAGATGGTAGGCCGGAGCATCGAGGACATCTTCCACTACCAGGGCCGCACGCCGGGACCGGAGGTGCTCCAGGTGCGGGAGCTGATGGGCCCGGGCCTGAGCGAGCCGGCGAGTTTCAGCGTGCGTGCGGGCGAGATCGTCGGATTCTTCGGCCTGGTGGGAGCGGGGCGCACCGAACTGATGAAACTGATCTACGGCGCGCGGCGGGCCCAAGGGGGCCGGGTCCTCGTGGATGGCCGGGCGATAAACGCCGCCAGTCCGCGGCAGGCCATTCGCGCCGGGATCGTGCTGTGCCCCGAGGACCGTAAGAAGGAGGGAATCATCCCGATCCGCAGCGTGATGGAAAACCTCAACATTTCCGGGCGGCGGCACTTTTCTCCAATGGGGTTCTTCATCAAGGAGGCCCGCGAGCGAGCCAACGCCCGCCGGCACGTCGAGCGGCTGGCGATCAGGACGCCGTCGCTGGGGCAACTGGTGATGAACCTCTCGGGCGGAAACCAGCAGAAGGTGATCCTTGCGCGGTGGTTCAGCGAGCAAATCAGGGTCATCCTCCTCGACGAGCCGACCCGCGGGATCGACGTCGGCGCAAAAAGCGAGATCTACTCGATCATCTACGAACTGGCAAACTCCGGAATCGCGGTCGTGGCGGTCTCCAGCGAGCTGCCGGAGGTCCTGGGCATCTGCGACCGCATCTGCGTCATGCGCGAAGGGGCGATCGTGGCGGACATCCCCCGCGGCCAGGCCAGTCAGCAGAAGATCCTGGGCCTGGCCCTGCCGGCCGGCGCCCAAACGATAATACCGGAGGCCGTATGAGAACTTCACCAACACCGACGCGGAACCAACCGCCGCTGCCGCCCGTGGATGCCCCGCTCGGAGAGCCCCCGCGGACCAACGCCCTCAGGGCCCTCTGGGAACAGACGGGCATGCTGCTGGTCTTCGCGGTGCTCGTGGTGGGCTGCGTGATCTTCGTGCCCAACTTCTCGAACCTCAGGAACATCAACGGCCTGCTGCTGAGCGTCACAACGTACGGCATCATCGCGTGCACGATGCTCTTCTGCCTGGCCAGCGGCGACTTCGACCTGTCCGTCGGCTCGGTCGTGGCCATGAGCGGCGTGGTGGCGGCCGTCGTCACCAACCAGACACACAGCGTCCTGCTGGGCATCCTGGCCGGCACGGCCGCCGGCACCATCGTCGGCCTGTGCAACGGAATCGTCATCGCCGTGCTCGGCATAAACGCGCTGATCACCACGCTGGCGACGATGCAGATCGTCCGGGGCCTGTCGTACCTGACCTCGGACGGCAAGGCCATCGGAGTGGCAAACGACGCGTTCTACACGCTGGGCCTGTCCTCCATGCGCGACCTGAGCTGGATGAAGTGGCTGGGCGAGTCCGGCGAGTTCGGCAGGTTCCTTGTGGGGATCACCTTGCCCATCTGGATCATGCTGGCATGCTTCGCGGTCTTCGGCATCCTGCTGAAGAAGACCATCTTCGGCCGAAACACCCTCGCCATCGGCGGCAACAAGGAAGCCGCGTTCCTTGCCGGCATACCTGTCCGGTTGACTAAAATAGCGATCTTCACGCTGCAAGGCATGGTGGCGGGGTTCGCGGGCGTGATCCTGGCCTCGCGATTGACCAGCGGCCAGCCGACGAGCGGGCAGGGCTACGAGCTCAAGGTCATCAGCGCATGCGTGCTGGGCGGCGTCTCGCTCACCGGAGGCGTCGGCACCATGTGGGGCGTCGTGATGGGCGTGCTGATCATGGGCATCGCCGAAAACGCGATGAACCTGCTGAACATACAGGCCTTCTGGCAGTACGTCGCCAGCGGCGCAATCCTGCTTACGGCTGTCCTGCTGGACAGGCTCAAGCAGAGCCGGACCGTATGAGGCCGACGACGCCGGTAGCCGGTAGCCGGTAGCCGGTAGCCGGTAGCCGGTAGTCCGCCGTGGCGGATAGCCGGTTTACGCCGAGCGAAGTCGAGGGGTAGTCGGGAAAGCCGAAAAGCGGAACCCGTATATTCGGAACATGGAACCAGGAAAAGCAAGACAGCAGAGTTGGCATCAGCAAATTTCTGTTCCGCCGTTTTGCTTTACCGTGTCCCCTGTTCCATGTTCCGGGTCCATGTTCCGGGTTCCAGGTTCCATGTCCCGGGTTCCATGTTCCATGTCCCGGGTTCCATGTTCCATGTCCCG
>CAYOBS010000069.1:0-1218 GCA_964402305.1 uncultured Planctomycetaceae bacterium
AGGGGAGCAATCTGGGATATGGCATTTCGGGCGGTAAGGGTTTCATCTGGGTCTGCATGCCGTATCTCAACGGCAACGGCACGGCCAATGTTGGCACGTGGTGGGGAGACCCGGGCACGCATCAGGCCCAGCCGACCATCGACTACTGCATAAAGACCGTTCCCGAGGTCTGCCGGCGCTACGGCGGCGACCCGAACGCGGTCATCCTGTGCGGTTTCTCGCGCGGCGCCATCGCCTGCAACTTCATCGGTTTGTATAACGACGAAATAGCCAGACTGTGGCGGGCTTTCATCTGCTACTCTCATTACGACGGAGTGGATAAGTGGCAATATCCGGGATCGCAACGGGAGTTTGCCCTTGAAAGACTGAAACGCCTGAATGGCCGGCCTCAATTCATCTGTTGCGAGGCCCCCAATCGCGGCAGGGATGTGCTCCAGGACACGAAGAAGTACATCGAATCGACCGGAGTCAAGGCGCCCTTCACCTACTCGTATACAGGGTTCGTGCAGCACGACGACGCATGGACGCTGCGCCCGTGCGCGGCACGCGAGGCGCTTCGAGCCTGGGTGAAGGATGTCCTGGCAAAGTAGGCGCTGCTTTTACGGCACGGCCGCCGCATGCCGGCCGGCGGAGGGGTCGCCCGCGGCGTGGACCATTCCGCCTGCCGGCTCGATGTAGAGCATGACGGGAGCGCCGATGTGGCCCTTGCTGGCCGTATCGACCAGGTTGCGGATCAGCGCCTGCTCACTCTTCCAGTTATGGTCGTCTTTCTTGTAGCCCCAGGTGTTGTTCATCGTCATGCAGGATTCCCAGTCGACGCCGGGCAGCCCCGTCGCCGGAATCTGCTGCTCGGGCGTGCCGAAGTCGCCGCGGAACTCGGCCTCTTTCGACATGCCCTGCATTCCGCGCCGCCCTTTGTCAACGCGGTTGTTGATGATGATGTCCGGCTTGAGCTCGCGCACATATTGGTAGAGCATCTTGCCGTGCTCATGCGTCCAGGTGCTTTCCCATTCGCCGTCGAACCACAACACGCCCGGATCGTAGCGCCCGACCAGCTCCTTGAGCTGGCTCTTCATGTAGCTCACGTAACGTTCGTAGTCGGCGTCGCCGGCGGGGCGCGTATCCTTCTCCCAAGGCCGGCGGGGAAGGTAATCCGGGTGGTGCCAGTCCATGATCGAGTGGTAGAAGCACATCCGCACGCGTTGCTTCTTGCACGCG
>CAYOBS010000069.1:1228-13206 GCA_964402305.1 uncultured Planctomycetaceae bacterium
CTCGCCAAGGATGTCGCGTTTGAACGGTGTCGAGGCGATGTCGTACTCCGTCTTATCGCTCGGCCAGAGGCAGAATCCGTCGTGGTGCTTGGAGGTGATAACGATGTATTTCATGCCGGCACGGCCGGCAAGCGATACCCACTGGTTCGCGTCGAACTTTATGGGGTTGAATTGCTTGCCCAGCGGCTCGTAGTCCTTCACCTGGATCTGGGCGTGGTTCATGATCCACTCACCGATACCCTTGACCGGCTTGGAGTTCCACTGCCCGGCTGGCACCGCGTACAGGCCCCAGTGGATGAACATCCCGAACTTCGCCTCGCGCCACCACGCCATGCGGGCGTCGCGCTGCGCTTTTGTCTCCACGCGGTCAGTGGGGGCCTCGTCGGCCGCGGCCGCGGGGAAGGCAACCGCCAGCGCGGCCAGGCCCAGGAGTAATGGTCCAAAGTGCTTGTTGATTCGGCTCATGACATACCTCGCCTGGCGGAGTTGACCAAGACCCGCCGAAAACGTTTCCGTTTCCATTTTCTCGCGCTGAACTATTTAACCGGGATTTCCCGGATAAACCGCGGCCCACGACCGCCGCGGGCCTTTTCGTTGATCCTACCAGGATTCCGAACATTCACAAGCCCTTTGGCGGCCACGGCAAGGGCCATTTGCCGGCTATCGCTCGTCTAACATCCGCAGTTCGGTGTTGGCTTGGCGGAGGCGATCTGAGATGGCGACGGCCAGGCGGGCGAGGACCTCCACACCGAAGGTGGCGCCGGACTGCACCTGGCCGGTGAAGTCGGCCCGCGAAAGCACGTACAGGTCCGTTGGGACCTTCGCCTCCACGTCGGTCGATCGAATCCCGCGGTCCAGGAAGGTCAGTTCCCCGAAGAAATCCCCCCGCCCGATGGTGGCCAGGTGGTGGCGCTTGCCGCCCACCAGGGGAAGCATGACCTGCACGCTGCCCCTGCGGACAAAGAAGATATCATCTCCCCGGTCGCCGTGGGTGATGATCCTCTGCCCCGCGGCCACGGACAGCTCGCGCATGCACCGGGCCAAGGCGGCCAAGGCCCGCTCGTCCAGCCCGCGGAACAGGTCGATGTCCTTGACCTCCCGCGGCGGGCCTTCGCCCTGCCTGGGCTCGATCTGCTCCTCCAGGATGCGTTCCTCCATCCATTCCAGGGCCGCGTCGAGGGTCTCGCAAATCATGAAGTCCCCGCCCACACGGACGACGCCCAGTTCCTTCAGGTAGTGTTCCATGCCCCGCCGGTCAAAAATGGTTGAGGGCATGCCGCTGAACAGCAGTCGCCCGCCACGCTGGGCGAGCTGCCCTTGCATCTGCTCGAACAGGTGGACGGCCGTGTAGTCGATCGACTGCACCCGGCGCATGTCCAGCAGGATGAACCGCGTGACCTTCAGGTCCGCCTCCAGTTGGGTGTAGAGTTGGTCGGCCGTGCCGAAAAACAGGTTGCCCTGAAGCTCGCACAGCACGCCCTGCTCGCCGTAGCGGTCGAGAATCGCCCTCTCGACCGCCAGCCGGCGGGTCTTGGACGACACGTGCGTCAGGTAACTCTTGCGCCGGATCACCGAGCCGCGAACCTGGTCCCGCAGGAACAGCAGGATCGCCAGCGCCACGCCCACCCCGGAGGCAGCGATCAGGTCCACGGTTACCGCCACCAGCACCACCGCGAGGATGACGGCGAAGTCCATCCGCCCGGCCGGGCGGAGAACCAGCCGGAACATGCCGCGATCGAACATCCGCCAGGCCACCACCAGCAGGATGCCCGCCAGGGCGGCGATGGGCACCCAGGCGATCAGCCGGCCCAGCAGGACGATGGCCAGCACGACCAGCGTTCCCTCGATAAGCCCGGCGCGGTGCGTGCGGGCGCCGCCGGCCAGGCCCACCAGCGTGGGGCCCATCGTGCCGGAGCCCGGCATCCCGCCGACAAGGGCGGACAGGAGGTTGCCGGCCCCCTGCCCCACCAGTTCGCGGTCGGACTTGTGCCGCGTGCCTGTCAGGGCATCCAGCACGACGCACGTCTTGAGGGTGTCGATGGACAGCAGCACCGACAGGGTGACAGCCGGCACCACGATGGCCCGCAGGCACGCCGGATCCATCGCCCGGGCGGTGCCGGCTTGCCCGGCTATGGACTCCAGGAACGGCCCCGGCGCGGGGATTGGCCCAATGACCAGCGCGTTGCCCGCAAGCTCCCGCAGGGCCGGCCAGTACGCCGCCAGGGCGAAATAGGCCAGCAGCCCGCCGAACAGGCCCAGGATTACCGCCGGGACGCGTCGCGTGAAGCGCGGCGCCACGCCCACCACCACGATGGTGACCAGCCCGACGGCCAGCCCCTGCCACTGCCAGGCCGATGGGCAAAACAGGCCCCGCCCCAGCGACATGCCCTCAGGCAGGCCTAGCAGCTTGGGCAGTTGCCCCAGCGCAATGAGGACCCCCACCCCGGACAAGTAGCCGCTGACGACGGGATAGGGGATGAACTTGATCAGCCGTCCGCCTCCGATGGCCCCGTACAGGATCTGGAGCCCCGCCGCCAACAGCACCGTCAGTGCCAGCAGGGCCGGCACGCTTTGGGGGCCTACGGCCCGGCCTGCCGTGCCGGAAAGCAGCCCCGCCACCAGCGCCGCCAGCACCGCCGCAGCCGGGGCGCACGGGGCTGAAATCAGCCCGCCCGTCCGCCCCACCAACGAGGCCACCAGCCCCAGTGCTGCCGCCCCGAACATCCCCGCCATCGCCCCCTGCCCGGCCATCTCCGGCCCCAACGCCGTGAAGACCAGCACCCCAAAGGCAATGGATGAAGGCATCGCAACCAGCATGCCTGCCAGACCGCCCCAGAAGTCGCCGACCCACGCCGGCCCCGCCGGTCCCGCGGACGATTGCGCCAGCCGCCCGCCTTGCCCTGCCTGAACATTCATGACGTTACCTTGCCGATCTCGCGGGAACTCTCGCGCCCGACGAACAACACGCCGCCTGATTCCAGCCTCCTGATGCCCGGATGAACGCGGCGGACTTCCCCAGCGTCCGCCCCGTCAGGACCATTAAGCAGGGGATAAACAGTGGCCGGATGACGAAAGTATCCATCAGCATTCCCAGCGCCAAGGCGAACCCCAACTGCTGGAGCATCTTCACGTCGCCCGCCATCATGCTGCCAAGCGTGGCGGCCATGATGACACCGCATGAGGAGATGACGCGCCCAGTGTGGATCAGGGCCTGTTCCACGGCTTGGGCGGGGGCCAATTTGGCGGCCTCCTGCGCTACCCGAACGGCAAAAAAAATGTTGTAGTCCTGTCCGACGGCCACCATTACGATGAAGAGGAAGACCTCCACCTCCCAGTCCAGGCCGCTCTGCCCAAGGGCCTGGAATGTCCAGTAAGTCAGCCCCAGCGTCGCCACGTAGCTTATTACAGTGGCCGCGACCATGAAAAACGCGAGGATCATGTCGCGCAGCAGGACCACCATGATCACGAAGATGACCACCAGCGCGCCCGTCGCTGTGCGGCGGAAGTCGCTCTGGGTGACGGTCCGCAGATCGACGGTTTCGGCCGTCGGGCCCGTGAGGTACACCTTGGCTCTGATGTTGGCCCGCGACAGGCCGGCCTCCACGGCGGTGCGGATCTGTTCCGCGTCGGCCAGGGCTGACGGCGTCTGCGGCGCCGTCTTCAGCACGGCCGAGAGCCACATGGCCCGCCCGTCAGCGCTGATGAATTCCCCCCGCAACCTCTCAGCGCCCAGAAGGATGATGGCGGCATTGGTGAGCGGATTGGCGTCCAGCCCCAGCGGTCTGGTAAGGCAGCGGACATCCCTCACGCCCTCAACGCCGCGCAACAGCGGCAGAATGTTGGCGCTGGCCGATGCCCACTTACCTGCCGGCTCAGGCGACTGGGCCACCGCCAGCGCCATCACGGGGGCGATCTCGCCGATGGACCAGTGGCGACTGACCATCTCCATCCCGCGCACCGCATCGTAGGTGGATTTGAGGCTTCCCTGGGCGTCGTAGGCCCACGTCAGGGACAAACCCCGCGCCCCAGGCGCCGCCAGCGCCGCCAGTGAGACCAGCAAGACCAATCCCGGCCGCCGGGTCACGAGCCTTGCCACAGCCGGCCAGACGCGCTCTCGCATCCTGGCGAGCCTTGGCGTGCCGGCAGCTTCGGCCCCCGCGCCGTCGAGCCCGGTGGCAAGTCGCATGTGGCGTCTGGGCCAGAACGTCCGTGGGCCGACAACGGCCACCATCGCCGGGACCACGGTAACTGAAGCCACCGCCGCCACTATCAGCGCCAGCACGATGGCGGGACCCACATCTCGAAAGACGCCGAAGCGGGCGAAGCACAACATCGTCAACCCACCCGCTGTGATGGCTGCCGAAGAAATGATGGCCCCGAAGCTGGCGTCCAGGCCCCGCGTGAACGCCTCCGCGGGCGCCAGCCGGAGGTCCAGGAACTCCCTGTACCGGCTGATGAACAGCAGCGAGTAATCCACCCCGGCGCCAAAGAGCAGCACGAGCATGAACAGCCTCTCGGCCGTGCCGCCGCTGAGGCCTAAGACGTGGCCCGCGAGCATCAGCTTGGTGGCCACGGCAGTGGCCATGCCTATGCCTGCCAGCGGGATCAACGCCGCCACGGGTGCGCGGTATACAGCCAGCAGGATCACGGTGATCGCCAGCAGCGTTACCACTAATATCTTGTCGTGACTGCGTTCGGTGGCCAGGATGTAGTCGCGCCCGTACCCCGCGGACCCGGTTACGGCCGTGGCCAGACCGGGCTCAAAACGGCTTTCGTCCAGGACCGCGTGGATGTGGTTGACAATCCGCACGGCGCGCGTCGTGGCGTGGTTATATGGCAGGTTGAGCGAGATCATCGCGGCCCGGCCGTCGGCACTGATGAGGGGGTTCCTCTTGCCCAGAGACGCCAGCGACTTGGGGCTGCGAATAAACACGCCGCGCATCTCCTCCACGGTCGGCCCGCCTTGGCGAGGCAGAACGATGCGCTCCGCTAAACTCTCAGCGCCCTGGAGGTCCTTGGCGGTCAGCCGCCCGTCGCTTCGCTCCAGGACGACGGCGACCTGGCTGAGCCCGCTCTTGTCGGGGAAGTACCGCAACATCTCATTGGCGGCTGTGTTGAAGGTGGAATCGGCGGGAAGCAGGTCCGTCGTCAGACCGGTCGCCGGGGCCGGTTGCGGCACCAGCAGCATCAGCATCGTGGTGGCGGCCGCCCATAGCACGAGCAGATGCCACCGAAACCGATATACAATTCTGCCGATGTTCACGCGTGTACGCCTGTCAAAAGCGGATCCCTGCCCATAACCAACTGCCGGCGGCAGCATTGTTAAACACGGCTCTACCGTTGCCGTGCGGTCGAGGTCGAGGCGATTATACTGTTGTTCGTGTATCGCAGCCAACTGTGCAATGCGTTTGACCTTCTCGCGGGCGTATCCCATGGCCCCACAAGTTTCGACCGCCCATTCAAGACAACGCCCCTTCAAGGCACTTGTCGTATAATTGGCCAACCGATAAAATGGCCCTTCCATTGACGAGGTTCCGGATAGCCTCGTACGGGCTTCCGCGGGCGAGTGCGGAACGAGGATGGCGGCTGAAGAGATCGGGCCACCGGCCCAAGACGCCGTGGATCTCGCCCTCCGTCCGCGGGCCGGGCCGGCCGATGCCGTCGGCCCCGCGGCTTGGGTCCGGTTTGTACGAGCCAGGCGGAAGGTGGCGCGTGCCGAAGGGCGCGAACGAACACCATGTTGTGCGGCCAAGGCCGTGAAATGCCAGCGTAGCTCAACGGTAGAGCACCGCTTTTGTAAAGCGGCGGCTGTGGGTTCGATTCCCTCCGCTGGCTTGCCCTGAGCGCAGTCGAAGGGCTTGCCCTGGGCGCAGTCAAGATGCTTGCCACGGGCGAAGTCGAGGGGCTGTTAGTTTGGCCGGGGATTGCCGGGGGCAAAGGAGATGGTCGCGGCTCGGACGACGAGGAGGCGGTTTCCGCGGCGGGTTCGCGAAGTGAGCCCACCCCCCGTAACTGGGAAGGCATTACGAGCGGGGGCTAATGAAGTGGTTGCAAAAGCCCGACTATACCTTATACTCGCCGGTTCCATGACCCGGACGCGAGTCCGGGCCGCGGTCGGATAACAGCCAGAGAATAGGAGATCCCATGGCACTGGGTTTCTTCCGTCGTCGTCAGAAAATGGTCATCATCATCATGGTTGTCCTGATGTTGAGCTTCCTGCTTGGCGGGTACGGGATCAGCGCGTTCTTTCAGCGCGATCCGAACAAGTCGCCTATGGGTGAAACCCGGTTTGGGGTGTTGACGCTGGGCGAGTTGAGATCCGCCGAGGCGGACCTCGATGTCCTTAAGGCGATTGGGCTGGGCGGCAATCCGTACCGGGCCCAGGACTGGCCCCTGGAGTTGGCCTTCGTCCAGTTGATCCGCAGCTCCGTGGAAAGCAAGGCGGTCGGGGCCTACGCCATGCTGCTCAAGGAGGCCGATGCCGCCGGCGCGTCCGTCAGCCAGCATGACGTCGATGAGTTCTTCCGATCCCTCGGCTGCGTCGATGAGAGCACCTACAAGAGCCTGATATCCTCCCTGCGGTCCGGCAGCCGGGGATGGACCGAGCAGTTCATCCGCGGCGCCGTGGCCAGTTGGCTGCGGATATTCAAGGCTTACACCGACGCTGATGTCGACTGCCCGCCTTCGGAAACCGAACTCCAGGTGACCTGGCGCGACGTCAAGGAGGAGATAGATCTTAACGTGGTCCGGTTCAAGGCCGAGGACTTCGTCAAGGGCTTGCCGGACCCCAACCAGGATATCATCAGCAAGCAGTTCGACACCTATCGGACTGTCTACCCCAATGAGAACCAGCAGCAGCCTGCCCAGATGGGCTTCGGCTACAGACAGCCCGGCCGGGCGGTGGTGCAATACATGCTGCTGAGCGGCGAGGCCATTGGCAGGGTGACCGAGCCGTCGTTCGACACGCTGGTGGACTTCTACAACCGCAACAAGGGCGAGTTCTTCCGCGAGGCGCCCGTCGCCCCGGCGACAAAGCCCGCCGATGCCGCCACCGCCCCGGCGACAAAGCCCGCCGACGCCAACACGCCCACCATGCGGGTTGGGCTGTCCTTTGCCGAGGCCAAGGCGCGGGTCATCGAGCGCCTGCACGACACTACGGTCCGCGCCCGCATGGACGAGTTGACGGCCCTGGTGGACAAGAACGTCAGGCTTCTGCTCAAGTCCTCCGCGGACCCCAACACGGTTTATCAGAAGGTCCTCGACGGGATGATCACCCCCGCCGGCGACGTGCTGGACAAGCGGCTCAATGGCTTGAAGATCGAGAACGTCTCGCTGAAGGACGCCATGGGCCGCCTGGCCAGCGCAAGCGGGCTTGCGGCCATCTGCTTCCCGTGGGGCACCCACGGCGACCAGACGCTGCTGTCGTCGGTCAGGGTTACGCTCACCGGCGACATGACCCTCCGCAAGGCGCTGGACGAGGTCTGCCTGCAGGTGAAGTGGCCACGCCTGGAATGGGCCGGGTGCCAGAGCTTCAACAACATCCTGTTCAGTGTCCGGGCCAGCGGGCAGGGAATCGACTTCTTCCCCGTCAAGGTCGCGGAAACTCCGCTGTGGACGTACGAGCAGTTCACGAAGGACGAGGTCCTCGGCTCCTGCCACGTCAACGCGTCGGGTGAGGGGCAGAGCTTCGCACAGACGGTATTCTCGGCCGCCGGACTGACCGAAAACCCCAGCCGGACCGCGCTGATCAAGCTCGGCGAGCAGGGCAGGCGAATGTACCTGGTCGCCTTCAAATATGACCCGATCAGCGGGAACAAGATTGGCTCCGACAACGGGCGACTGTTGTGGCGGCTGGTGCAGGTAGTGCCGGCCCACGTTCCCCAGATGATGACTCCGGAAATCAACCAGCAGGTCGTCAGCGACCTCAAGCGTCAAGCCGCCATGAAACTCGCCGAGAATGACGCCGGCACGATCCGCGACGGGGCGGAGAAGGTCGGCCTGGCCGCCGCCGCCCAGCGCAAAGGCCTCAAGATCGTCACCACCGGCCTGTTCTCGCGGCGCCAGCCGAACATGAACTGGTCCATCGTGCCCAAGCTCGACGAGCTCGACACGCCCGCCCTCCAGGCGTACTTCATTACCAAGGCTTTCGAGCTGATGCCCAGGAATGTCGAGCCTAATACCCCGGCCGAGCGCCTGGCCGTAGCCGTGGTTCCAATCCCCGCCAAGGCCGAGGTGCTGGTCATCCAACGGATCAACTACAGGCCGGTGCTGCGCCGGGAATACGAGGACGCCGGCAGGCTCATCGTGGCGCGGTTCCTGATTATCCAGCGGCGCATGTTGCTCCAGGCGGCGTGGTTTAACGACCAGAACATCCGTCGGCGCCTGGACTACAAGGTAAGAGGAGCCGGCGAGTAGCTAACGTTCGTAGTGTGCCCGTAAGGGCATATTCTTCCGGGGGGGCAGGGATAACGCCTTACTGCCCCAAAGGGGACGGCGTCGCTACGAACCCGGCCCAGCCGTGGCGTCCTCTTTTGGCCGCAACGCAAACGGCTCATTTGGGGCCGCGGGCGGGCTTGACAGTGCGGCTGAGTCTGCTAAAGTAAAAAGTAAGGCATTGCCTCGTTGGCGAGGCAGCCCGACACGGGTAGGTAGCTCAGTTGGTAGAGCACGCGACTGAAAATTGCGGTGTCGGGGGTTCAACTCCCCCCCTGCCCATTGAAGATTGAAAAAAGCCCGCGATAGCGGGCTTTTTTCATGTGTTCTCAACTACTTAGCCGCTAACTTAGGGCCATTGTGTGGTGTCCCCGGATTCAAGATTCGGGATTCAGAAAAGGAGAGAGGGCGATGAAGCCGGTCTTCTTGGCGGGAATCGTGCTTGCGCTGACGGTCACGGCGGCAATAGGCGCGGCGGGAACTGGAGCGGGAGGGAATGTTCTACTGGCGTCCCCTCCAACGAAAGGCGATGCTCTACCGGTGGCGAGCTCCTCCGAGACAGAGCCCACGAAGACGAACAGGAAGAGCATTGATTTCGCGGACCTCATTCCCGGCGGATTGCTGAAGGCTCGCGCCGAACTGGCATTTCGTCACCTGCAGGAAGACTACTTCCAGTGGGGAAGTATTTCACGCGTGAACTTTCAGCTGTTTCCCGGCGACGCGATCGGCCGAACCATAAACGGACTCACGCTGCTATCGCAGGCGCTGCATCAACCGACGCCCGTTAGTCTGCAAGAGATCATGCGCCGCGTCCCGGAACTTGCCAACAGCGACGGTTATCTCGGTCCGAAGTTGCCGGATTCCAGGGCCAATGAGGATGTCCTGGCCGCACACAACGGCTATGCCTGCGGTTTGGCTGAATATGCGCTATGGACGAAGGATCCCACCGCTACGGAGTCGCTCAAGCGTGTGGTGACCAACCTGTTTGTTCCCGCCCGTGGCGCGATCGCCTGTTATCGCGAAAAGTCGGATGCCGCTGCCAAAGTGAATTGGCATCTATCCGGCGGAGACATCGGCCAATTGTTCCTGTTGCTCGATGGCGCCACGCGTGCCTATGAGCGCAACCCCAGTCCCGAACTCAAAGCCACCGTCGAGACGATGATCGCGCGATACCAAAAGCTGGACCTGGTCAAAATCAGCGCCCAGACACATGCCATGTTATCGGCCACCAGAGGCATTCTGCGGTGGCACGAACTGTGTCACCGGGCTGAGGACCTTGCTTTCGCCGTGTCGCTGTACAGGCAGTACCGCGATCTGGCGATGACCGAGACCTACGAGAACCACAACTGGTTCAACCGTCCCGCGTGGACCGAAGCCTGCGCTGTGGTCGATTCGTTCCTGGTCGCGACTGAACTATGGCGTTTCACAGGCAAGGCGGAGTATCTGGCCGATGCTCACCACATCCTCTACAACGGGCTGCTTCCCGGCCAGCTCCGCAACGGCGGATTCGGCACCGGCCCGTGTGTCGGGGCCTTGGACGGGAAAGGACAACTGACGGTGCGAACGAGCGCTCATAGTGAAGCGCCGTTCTGTTGCTCGATGCGCGGCGGGGAAGGCCTCGCTCGGGCCATCCAATACGGCTATTTCCTCGATGGCGATGCCGTCGTGCTTCCCTTCTACTGCGACAGCACCGCGACGCCGCGTTTCGCGGATGGGGCAATCACGATCCGCCAGACAACCCGGTATCCATACGACGGGCAGGTGCGCGTGGAAATCACCGAGTCAACCGTGACCAAGCGGAAATCGCTGCGCCTTTTCATCCCGCCTTGGGCCCTGCCCGGAAGCGTTTCCCTGACCGTGGGCGGCAAACAAACGCCGCTTGCCCTTGTGGACCCCTTCGCAACGGTGAGCGGCCTGTCCAAGGGGGACGTTATCGAACTGGCATTTAAGCAGGCGTCCGGGGCACAGGGCTCGCTCCACCCCTCGAAACTTCCCGGGGTACGCCGCTATTTTCGTGGAGCGTTGTTGCTGGGGGCGTCTTCTTCCTCCGTTGAGCCCACCAAGCCCATCCTGGATATCCTCGATCCCGCACAGAAGGTGGCGCCGGAAAGCCCCGTCGTCCTGTTCCTCGGCGACGCCGCGGCCAAGCCGGCTGGCGGGAACCAGGCAACCCGCCCCGCCAACCTGGCCGACAACGCCATCCGCTATGACCGTGGCGCCCCGGCCGACAAGGTCCCAGCCGAAGCGAAAGCTCTGTTCCTGGCATTGAAACACGACAAGCCCGCGGCCATTTGCGGGTTGGTATGGAAGCAACCCCAAATCGTGACGCAGGTCATTCTTCAATGGTCCGACGATGCCCAGATGCCTAAGATCGAGGAGATCACGATCCGTTGGTCCGTCGCCGGAACTATTCATGAGGCGGCAAAATCCGGCGTGATCGGCAATGGCCGGCAATGGGTTTACACGCTTGATCCTTCCGCGAAGGAAGTGGAGTTGGACAACCTGGTGATTGCGGTCAAGGGCGGACAGGCATCTTCGCCGCCGGTCTCTGTCCCTGTTGTAACGGTTGTGGGCCGATGAGCGCAGTTCCGCGGGGTGGCCGCAATGACTCGCAGAGCCTTGGGAAACCGGGTGGGAAACCGGGGACAGTTCGTCATGAGCCTTCGGCTCACCCACAGAGTATGAAAACACAAGGGCTTACTGACACAAGGGCTTACTGACGCTTACAGCCATTGGAGTCCCTGTATTTTCGAGGCAGTCCCCAATTATTTAGGCCGGGCCATTGGCCAGGCCGTTGGGGTGCCGATTGTTTTCCTCTTGGCCCCCGGCTGGTGGCGCCTTTCCTTGCCTGTCGCCACGACGGCCTGATGCGGGCAATTCCTCTGCAATCAGCCGCCTTGGGGTGGTATCATGGAGCGATACGGCCCGGCGCGTGCCGGCCGGGCGCCTTGGGACAACAACTGGCAGGCTTCTGAAATGTCGCAGAAAACTCCGGCAATCCGCAACCTGCCTGCCGCAGCTTCAGCGAAGGCAGGTCCGCAATCGGCGGCCGGCGAACCCCAGGTCGCCGCCGTGCTTGCCGGCCCCGCCGGTCGCTTTCCGCGGGTGCGGGTGCTGGACGTCGAGTACGCGCACATCCGCCTGCCGGGCGGCGACGACCTCTACCTCACGGAGTTCGGCCTGCCCCTGGCCGAGCAGCTCATGCCGGAGAACTACTGGACCGACAAGGACTGGTTCAGCGCCCACCACGAGCGGCTCAGCGGCACCAGCACGCTCTACCGGATCGCGACCAGGCCCGTCGGCGGGCGCCGCGGGCTGAGCATCGTCCTGAAGTGGAACCGCATGGGCCAGGACGTGCCAGGCTCAACCGAGGCCGGCGACCTGACCACCGCCGAGTTCAACAGCCCGTTCGAGGAGTTCGCCCTGACCATCGAGATGCGCGAGACCCGCTACGAGTCGCCGGGCGTGCTCTTGACGCACAAGCCGCTGGCGATCTACGTGCCGGCCCAGAAGGCGGACCTCGACCGGCTCGGGCGCAAGGAGCA
>CAYOBS010000070.1:0-13070 GCA_964402305.1 uncultured Planctomycetaceae bacterium
AATCGGACAATAACGCTGTCGGACGAAGATCGGGATAGATACTCCCGCAGGCTTCTCCGGCTTGTACATCCGGTTGCAAAAAAGGTACTTACTAACGCGACAATCAATCAAGACCTCTTTCTGGTTCTTGATTATCTGCCGATCAGGTTTGTTGACCTTCTCTTCATTGACCCCCCTTACAATCTGACCAAGGATTTCGGAACGGCATCCTTCAAAGAAATGACTACCGAGGAATACGCATCATGGTTTTCCTCATGGTTTCCTCGTCTTCTGCCCGTTCTCAAGCCCACGGCATCGGTCTACATCTGTTCCGACTGGCGATCATCAGGAGTGGTGCAGGCTATCGCCGAGAAGCACTTGGTCATTCAGAACCGTATTACTTGGGAAAGAGAGAAAGGGAGAGGGGCCAAATCTAACTGGAAGAACTGTTCCGAAGATGTCTGGTTCTGTACGATGTCAAACAGCTACTATTTCAATGCCGATGCCGTAAAACTAAAGAGGCGAGTCATTGCCCCATACAAGGATACAAACGGCAAACCAAAAGACTGGCAAAAGACACAGAACGGAGATTTTCGGTTGACATGCCCATCCAATCTTTGGACCGACTTGACAATTCCGTTCTGGTCGATGCTTGAAAACACAGATCACCCAACGCAGAAGCCAGAGAAACTACTTGCAAAGATTGTCTTGGCAAGTTCACGTGAAGGGGACTTTGTGTTCGATCCCTTCATGGGATCAGGAACGACATCCGTAGTCGCCAAGAAGCTAGGACGCCGCTATTGCGGCGTCGAACTTGACTTGAACTACTGTTGCTTGGCCGAGAAAAGGCTGACCATGGCCGAGAGTGACGCGTCGATACAGGGATACTCAGATGGTGTGTTCTGGGAGCGAAACACCCTCGCACACCAAAATGGAACCGCAAGAAACGGTAGCTCCGCAAACCAAATGTCACTATGTTTTCGTGAGGGACGAGGCAAATATGAAGAGTAAACTGTTCTACGATGGTGATTACAGTCGAATTGAATGTGAAATTAGAAAACTGCTCAACTCTCAGCCGGAATTCATGAGCGTACACACAGCGTCAAGTCCCCGGGCAACGGGAGACGCCATTCAAGACATACTGGCTGACAAGTTCCAGGCTTTGCTGGGCAAGGTCTGCAAGGAGTATTCGGCAGACTTCGCTCGCCGCGCCATGGCAGATTTGGCCTTTAAGGATACTGACGACATCTACTACGTCGTTGACGTGAAGACCCACAGGAAAGAAGTGGGGTTCCATATGCCCAATCTCACCTCGGTGGAGCGGCTTGCGCGGTTCTATGAAGATGACATGAATTGTTTTGTCGTGCTATCAGTCAGCTACCGCATAGACGGCACAAAGGTGACAGTAGAAGATGTGCACTTTGTTCCAATTGAGTTCTTGTCGTGGAAGTGCCTGACAATTGGCGCACTTGGATGGGGACAAATCCAGATCGCCAATTCGGACAAGATCGAGGTGAGGCCCCGATACTCCCGCAAAAAATGGATGTTGGAACTCTGCGACTCGCTATTTGAGTTCTATCCTCACGAAATCAGCAAAATCAACAAACGAATCGAGTATTTCCAGAAAGTAAAGGAGCGGTGGGAAAAGAAAGAAGAAAGCTAACAACGCACTGCACTTGATCAATTTCCCGCCGGGTAAACAGGGCAAATAGGGACGCTAACCATTAACCATTTATCCAGAACTCGCCGGAGACCTGCCGCCGGCCGCCCAGGGCGAGAGCGTCCTGGCCGCCAGCGAAAAAGGCATGATCGTAAAAGCCCTCCGCGAATGCAATTGGAACCAGACCAAGGCCGCCCACGCCCTTGGCATCACCCGCGACAACATCCGCTATCGCATACGGAAGTACGAAATCCAGCCGCAGCAATAAAATAGGGACGCTTCCCATTCTTGTCAAAAAGGGGAAGCGTCCCTATTTTATTTCCGTCGGATTCTATTGCCTGAAGGGGGGCTGAATCCTACGTTCCTTCTGGCAGCAACCGGGCTCTGCAAGAGCGAAGCAGAAGTCCGCCCCATACCCGCCTTGGCGTCCCAGAGACGCATCTGCCCTCCCCACGGGAAGGCCACGCTGTAAATCTCTATGTTCCAGAGTTTTACGTTTCCTAATTTACTGCGCCGCTGTTGCGCGGAAGGAAAGTCTCACCATGAATCGCCAAATGCCGACATTCGAAGCCTTTGAGCCCCGCCTGCTGATGAGCGGGACGCCCATGCTGGATAGTCTTTTCGCCTCGGCCGAGCCGTTGGACATGACGCCCGGGGCGACCGTCTCGGCCGATGGGCAACTGGCCACGTCCGATGCCTCGATGATGTACAGCTTCACCAACAAGGCCACAGGCACAATCAGCCTGGCCATGAAGTCCGCCGACGGGCAACTCGACCCATATCTGAAGCTTTACGACGCCAACCATCGTCTGCTGGCCTCGAATGACAACCAGCGCGGCAGCGTGGACAGTCTTATCACTCGCAAAGTTTCGGCCGGGCAGATGTTCTACGTCCAGGCCAGCGGGGCAAAGTCTTCCACCGGGGATTACTCGCTGAGCCTGACGAGCAACCCGACCGACGACGTCGGCAACGACGCCGCCCGTGCCGCGGCGATGTCCGTCGCCGCCAACGGCTCGTCCACGAAGAACGGCAACATCCAGTACGGTAACGACACCGACTGCTTCGCCTACACCGCCAAGTGCAGCGGGCTTGTGCAGACCACCGTCGCGGCGAGCGGCCGAGGCAGCGTGCTGGCGGCGTCGCTGACGGTCCGCGACGCTCAGGGCAACGAGTTGGGCACGGGCCAGGTGGGCGCCGGCGGCGCGATGAACCTGAGCTTCACCGCCATCCAGGGCCAGAGGTACTTCTTGAGCGTTTCCGGCGCCAACTCGAGCCAGGGCACATACGCGATGAAGGTCCTGCCGACGATCTGGCAGGACTTCATCGACGCGACGGACGTGACCGTCGCCGCCGCCGCCAGCGAGACCCTCGCCGGCACGCTGGGCGTCAACGGCAGGGCCACGTACAAGATCACCGTCCCAGCCACCGGGTTCTTCCAGTTCAACATGCGCGCCGCCGCGGGCAGCGGCATCAACTCGTACCTGGAGGTCTACACCCAGGACCAGCGCCGCCTGGCGTTCAACGACAACGCCGCCCGGGGCACCAACGACAGCCAAATAAGGCTCGCCGTGCGTGAAGGCCAGGTGCTGTACGTTCGCGCCTCGGCCGCCAAGGGCACCGCGGGCGACTACGCGCTGACGTTCCAGAGCCAGCCGCCGAAGGACGACGTCGGCAACGACGCCGCCCGCGCCGCGGCCATGGCGATGGCGGCTTCGGGCTCATCGAGCGCGGCTGCCGCCATCAACTACGGCTTGGACGTCGACGTGTTCAAGTTCAACGCCACCGTCACCGGCGACATGACGGTCTCGATGGCCAAGTACGGCGCCAGCAACCTCATCGGCGCGGTTCGCGCGCTGAACGTGGCCGGCACGCAGTTGGCGGCCGACGACGCCTCCGACGGCACTGCCCAGATCACCTTCGACGTGGTGGCGGGCGAGACCTATTATCTCTCAGCCGCCAGTGTGAGCCGGACGACCGGGCGATACGTCCTGAACGTTGCAACCCAGGCGGACCCGGCTCCCGATCCGACGCCTGATCCGACGCCAGACCCGACACCTGATCCCGATCCCCAGCCGCAGCCGGACCCCGATCCGGCGCCCGGCGCCAGTGTCAGCGGCACGGTCCAGCAGTCCGGCGGGACGACTCGCCTGGTCGTTACCGGCACCAACGGCAACGACGTGATAACGCTGTCCTACAACGGTTCGGCAACCAGCCTGGCCAGCGGGGCCGGCACGCAGACGTTCGCCGGGTACTACGGGAACATCTCGGTCTACGGCTTCGGCGGCGACGATGTGATACGGCTGGACTACTCGATCACGGGCAGCACGCTTGTCTACGCCGGCGACGGCAACGACAAGGTCTACGAGAACAGCCAGGGCGCCGCGACGATCTACGGCGGCGCGGGCGACGACCTGCTGGTCGCCGTCGGCGGCGGCAACGATATTGTCTACGGCGAGGCCGGCACCGACAGCTACTGGGCGGACACCACCGACACCCTGGCCGACTCGACCTCGGCCGAGGCGTCGGCAAAGACCATCCACCGCATCGCCGGCTTCTACCTGTCTCTCCCGAAAACTCCGTCCGCCTTGATTCCACAGGACTCAGGACTTACGTTTCCTGCCAAGAGGCGATAGCCTGCCGCGTGATTCTGTGCTGTCAAGGTCCCCAAGGTTGTTCGGTAAGCGCAAGGGCTGAAAGTCGGTGGACCGGTTTAGCTGCACCTATACCGGCGTGACCAACATCGCCGGCGGCATGCTGAGCGTCAGCAAACGGGCCAACGGCAACGCCAACAGCAGCATCGGCAAGTCCACCAATGTCGCCACCACCGTACTGGGAGGGCCAAGATTTCACCGCTCGCGCTGCCGGAGGTGATTTTCGGGATAGACAGGGCGAACTCCTCAGACACTCCGCACACTCAGTGGACCGTCATGCTGCCGACCAGTCTCCTGGCCGAAGCAACTTCCGCCTTGCTCAGCAGGCTCTGGCGGATGATGACAGTCTCTGAAGCGACCCCAGACGTGTCGTCCCGAGCCTTCACGTGTAATCGGCCGCTGTTATCGTACGTGAAAACGATACTTATCGGCGAGCCCCTCCGAAGACCTTGCGGCAGCGGCCCCACCACGCACTGACCGATGGACACGCACGCACGGGGGTCCCTGGACTCGCCCTCGACTATCTGAACCACCACAGTCCTCGTGTTCTCCGCGACCGCGCCGAAGACCTTCGTGTGGCTGGCGGGCAGCGATGAGTTTCGGGGGATCAGGATCGAGGTCGCGGACCTTCCCGTCTTTTGGGACCGCGCCACCACGCCCAGGCTATGGGCATTGACGTTGATCGTCCGCAATCCGGACAGGACGTCCGAGACCTCTCGCTCATAATCGCAGTCCGGCGCAAGGGACACGAACGCGTCCTCCTCGGGCGACGCGTCGAGCAGCTTGCCCCCGGCCGGACCGGCAAGTTCCATGCTCGTGGAATACGCCGCGGCCTCTTCATCATCGGCCGAGGAAGTTGCAGCCGACGCCGCCGGGGCGACGGGGTCCTCACTCGCCCTCGCCGGCGCGTCCCCCGCCAAGTCGATCGCGCCAAAATCCACGTGACAGGAGCCGACGCCCTCCGCGGGCGATTGCTCGGCGGGCTTGCCCGTAACGGCGTTAATGGCTGCCTGAATAGCCGCGCCGTGCGCGACGACCTCATCGGCCGAAAGAGAGTCATCCGGCTCCTGCTCCATCGCGCGTCGCAGCATGTTCGGAACCTGCGGCATTCTCGTCGAGCCGCCCACAAGCAGGACCTTGGCGATGTCTTGGCGGCGCAGACCGGCGCTTGCCAGCACCGTGTGAAGCCGGCTTTCCGTCCGGAACAACAGGTCGCCGGTCATCTCGTCGAACTGCTCGCGCGTGACCGTGACGACGAGGCGATTGCCGCCGTTATGAACCGCGAATTCCGTGCCGGGCCGCGACGACAGGTCCCTCTTGGCCTCCTCCACCGCAAGGGCAAGCTCCTGATGGCTGTGCGGGTCCTCCCGCGGGTCGGCGCCGTACTGCCGGATGAAGAGCTTCGCGGCGTGCGCCAGGAGGCGATCATCCCAGTCCTTGCCGCCGAGACGGACGTCGCCGTCAGTTGCCAGGACCCGAAACTCCTCATCTTTGATCCGGATGGCGGTGACGTCAAATGTGCCGCCGCCAAGGTCGTAGACCACGAAGGTGCCGGAACCGGCCAGGCCTCGGCGTGGCGCCCCGGCAAGTTCGCGCGCGTCGCCCCCATGCTCCAGGTAGTTGTGGAAGCCATAGGCGAGGGCGGCCGCCGTCGGCTCATTGAGGATATCCAGCACCTCCAGGCCCGCGATCGTGCCGGCGGAGGCCGTCGCCTGGCGGCGGGCCTCGTCGAAGTACGCCGGGACCGTGATGACCGCCCCGGCGATCGGGCCGATCTTCTTCTCCGCGTCCTGCTTGAGTTTCTTGAGTATCAGCGATGACAGATGCACGGGACTCATCTGTCGCCCGGCGATCGGGCCGCGGCAGAACGGCTCGCCCATTTCCCGCTTGACGCATGTCGCCACGCGATCGGGATGCACCAGGCACGCCCGAAGCGCCCTGCGGCCCACCGCCACCGTATCATCCTTGTCGAAGAGCACCACCGACGGCGTCGTCAGCTCGCCCTCCGCGTTGGGAATGGTCACGGGCGAGCCCCGCCGGTCCAGGTACGCCACGGCCGAGAAGGTCGTGCCCAAGTCTATGCCGACTACCTTGCCGCCGCCTGTCACCACGCACATCACCTCATTTTGGGGGGCCGAACCGCACTACACGCTCGGCACTCGCGGCCGAGAAAACCGTCACTTCCACCGCAACCGTCATATCATACCGTCAAACGCGACTTTCCGCAACCCGCAATGGGGCAGATTCAATGGGGCAGATTCGAACCGCTTGTGTTGCGGAGGTTTGCAGTGTGCCCGTCAGTTCACGATTGGGGGCGGAGGAGGAGGGAACTTCGCCGTATGGCTGATCTGCCACAGCATGAAGTCGTAGAAGTCCTAAGTCCTGGATGACCTTCAGTTCCTTCGCCATGAAACCCCCGTTTCTACCGCCCGTTTCACGGGCGGCCAAGGGCTTCGCCCCTGGACCCCAGGAAGGGCAAAGGGTAAAAGAATGAAGTGCAAAGTGTTATTTCGAGTCCACGGAAACCCGGAAGCCGTAGTTGATGCTCCGGTTGCCCGGCGAGAGCCCGGAGCGGTACGCGGATCGGCAGAACTTCGGATAGTTGCTCCAACTGCCGCCGCGCAGAACACGGTACGTGCCGGTAGCCGGTCCCGCGGGATCTTGATTCTTCGCATTTGTATAGGAAGCGGCATACCGGTCGCTACACCACTCCCAGACGTTCCCGTGCATGTCGTAAAGCCCAAAGACGTTGGGCTTCTTGCCGCCTGCCGGGTGCGTCTTGCTGCCGCTGTTCTGGTCGTACCATGCGTAATCGCCCAGGTCCGCGTCATTGTCCCCATAGCAAAACCGGGTCTTGCTGCCTGCCCGGCAGGCGTATTCCCACTGGGCCTCCGTCGGCAGGGATGCCGTCTTGCCCGTCTTTTGCGAGAGCCTCCTGCAAAACTCCACGGCATCACCCCAGGAGACGCCGTCCACCGGGTTCAGCGCACCCTTGAACCTGCTGGGGTTCCTTCCCATTAGGGCTTCGTACTGGTCTTGCGTCACCTCGAAGACGCCCATGTAGAACGGCTTGCTGATCGTCACTTCGTGCTGGGGGCCTTCGTCGCTATTGCGGTCCTTTTCATCCTCCGGGCTGCCCATCATGAACTTTCCGGCCGGGATCAGGGCCAGCCTCATGCCCACCCCGCCGCCAAGGTCCAACGTCAATTCCCCGGGCTGCGGCCCTGCCGGTTTGGAGCTTGCCGGCTGGGAGAGGTACTTCTCTATCTTGGCCTTCAACGCCAGCGCGACGGGGTCGGCCGGTCGGATGGCCAGGGCCTTCTCAACGGCGTCCAATGCCTTCTGAAGCTCGGTACGCCCCGCGGAAGACGTCGCCGATGGCCCACCCCACGGGGATGAAAACGGACGGTTCGCCTCCTCCAGCCACTTGCGGTACGCCGCCGGTTGCGCCACATCTGGCGCGTCCGCCGTGCCCGAGTCCACGGCAACGCGAAAGCCCACAGGCGGGGGGTAGTTGCCGCTACGGAGCCCCGGGTCGCCCCAGAGCCGCGTGGCCGAGCGGCAGTGCCCCGCCCTCTGCCCAATGCTCCCGCCGCGGACGACTCGGCGACCGCCCGTTTCCGGGCCTTGGGGGTCCGGCTTGCTCAGGTTAGCCGGGTAAGGCCCGTACCAGTCGGCGCACCATTCGAACACGTTGCCGTACATGTCATAGAGCCCCCAGGCGTTGGGCTTCTTCTGACCCGCCGGATGCGTGGTCTTCCCGGCGTTGCCATCGAACCAGGCGTAGTCGCCAAGGGCGGAAGCGTCCTCGCCGAAGTAGTAAGCCGTCTTACTCCCGGCCCGGCAGGCATACTCCCACTCAGCCTCGGTGGGCAGGCGGATCTCCTTGCCGGTCTTCTGAGATGCCTTCTTGCAGAACGCCGCGGCATTGTCCCACGACACGCCGGGGCCGCGGCCCTCCACGGGGTTGCCCTTGCCATTGTACTTGCTGCCGCTGCTGCCCATGACGGTCTCGTACTGCTCCTGGGTCACCTCGTATACGCCCATGTAGAACGGCTTGGTGATCGTCACTTCGTGCTGCGGGCCTTCGTTGTCTAAACGTTCCTTTTCGCCGTCGGGCGAGCCCATCACAAACTTGCCGGCGGGGATCAGCGCCAGCTTCATGCTCACGCCGCCGCCCAGGTCCAACGTCAACGCCCCCCCCGGCGGCGGCTTGGGCTCTTGAGCGAGGTGCCCGGCTATGTCCCTGCTCAACTCCAACGCGTCGGGGCTGCCGGGTTGGATGGCCAGGGCCTGGACGATCCGCGAGTTGGCGTCGGCATACCTGTTGCTGCCAAGGAGCGACCGGGCCTCGTTCAGGTGCGCCGTGAACGTGGAATGGGCCGCCACGGCGAACTTGTCGCCCACGGCGATGTACCGCGGGTCTTCGGGGAAGATGTTCCTGGCCTTGGCCAGGGCCTGGCCTGCGGCTTCCAGATCGTCGCGGGCCAGGCAGTCCTTCGCGGCGGCCAACGCAGCGGTGAACTCCCTCTCCCGCCCGGTTCTCAAACGGGCCGCCGCCAACTCGTCGCACAGGGCGATGTGCCGCGGGTCGTTGGGGGAGGAGATGTTCCTGGCCTTGGCAAGGGCCTGGCCTGCGGCTTCCAGATCGTCGCGGGCCAGGCAGTCCTTCGCGGTGGCCAGCGCGGCGACGAACGCCTTCTCCCGCTCCGCTCTCAAGCGGGCCTCCGCTAACTCGCCGCGCAGGGCGATGTGCCGCGAGTCTTCGGGGAATATCTCCCTGGCCTTGACCAGCGCCTGGTCTGCTCCTTTCAGATCGTCGCGGGCCAGGCAGGTCCGCGCGGCGGCCAGCGTGTCGGCGAACTGCATCTCGCGCTGAGTCCTCAAGCGGGCCGCCGCCAACTCGTCGCCCAGGGCGATGTGCCGCGGGTCCTTGGGGGAGATCTCCCCGGCCTTGGTCAGCGCCTGGTCTGCTCCTTGCCAATCCTCGCGGGCCAGGCAGGCTTTCGCGGCGGCCAGCGCGTCGGTGAACTGCATCTCCCGTTCGTGCCGGGTCCACCAGTTGGACAGCACGAGGAACACCAGCAGGCCCGCCACCACCACGCCTGCCGAGCCCACGACGATGCCGATCATCCGTTTGTGCTTCTTTTCGGCCAGGGCCTCCGCCGCCCGGTCGATCTTGTGGATGATGTGGCGGGCGGCCTTGGCCGCGATGCCGAAGTCGGCCGCCTCCGCCACCAGCAGACGCTCTTCCTGCGGGTCGAGCTTCCACTTGCCCAGGTGTGCCCAGACGCGGGCCTCGAACAACTGGCGGGCCGGGTCCTCCGCTTTCGCCGGAGGGGGGGCTTCCGGCAGAACAGGCCGGGCCGCGGCGGCGGGCGCGGGCGCTGCCGGCTGGGCAATTTGCGGCAGAACGGGCAGGGCGGCGGCGTCCGCAACAGGCATCAGGACGGGCGGCACCGGCCGGGCAGCCGCCGGCTGGGCAATTTGCGGCAGAACGGGCGCGGGCGCCTTCGGGCCGTCCGCAACAGTCGCCAGGACGGGCACGCCGATCGCCGCGGCCAGCCTCTCGTCGTACGCGCGCCGCTTGACCGGGTTGATCAGGCAGACCCGTGCCCGGGCCACTTCGTTCATCATGTCCTGCACAGCATCCCGCTTGTCGCGGTCCGGATGCATGGCGAACTCGTCCAGGCGCGTCAGCCGGGCACGCGTGGCGGACTCGATGGCGCCGGCGTCGTGGCAGAAATAATCCAGCCCCAGCAGCGTGTAGTATTCCGGCGGCCTGGGACCCGGCTCAATACCCAGCCATTCTGTGTACAGGTCCTTGACCATCCGCGGATGTCCTGGCCAATCGATTCCCTTGCCGCGCGCATCCCGAGCAAACGGCCGGATTCCTGCCCGACCGGCCGGCTATCGTATCCGGCGCCCTCGGCAAAGGCCATAGCTTACCGCCCGCCGCCCTACCGGCCTTCGCGGGGCGGTGTCGGGCTGTTTGGCGGACCTATTGCTGTCTCTGCTCGCCACCCTATACGCCGAAGGCGGGCAAACCCTACATGCGAATTCCGGACTGTCCGGGTGTATGCGGCCCGCTCTCGACGGATAGGCCCCCGTGCGGCCCAGCCGATTGGCCGGGCTGTTTGTTGGGAATCTGAACAGCAGTCCGGCGTTCGCGGGAAACCCGACAGAGCCTGCAGCACAAGCGGACAAACGGTCGTCGGGCGGGCATTCAGCCCGGGGAAGGGGCATTCAGGAAAATATGGCTCCGCGACTCGGCAGGCAAGGTTTTGTCAGTAAGTTATGCGGGATTCGTCCGTAGATAGCACTGTAAGAGAACGTTGCGGCGAGTTCCTGGCGCGTGGGATATGCCTGCCTGCGGAACTCTGGCGGGCATTGCAGGCGTTTCGGGATCCCGGCTGCCGCGGGAAAACGGGGGGCGAGAGGTTGACGCCATGCAGAATTGCACTTACACTGGTTCAAGAAGAAGCACGTTGGGGCACCGAATTACGGTCGTATCTCCGAGGGAGGCCTGTTTGGTGTCCACGAAACAGAAAGAAAGGCGGATTCGGGAGATGTCGCCAAGTGACACTGCATCCGTGGAATATGCGCCGAAGAAGGTGCTGAAGTTCATCACGTGTCCGCACTGCTGGCAACGGTTCCAGACCTGCGACATAGCGTGGGTGGCCCGGCATGAGGATCTGCGGGGCGATTCCATCCTCGGCACGGATGAGTTCCTGCGATTCATGCCTACGCGGTTCAATGTCAAGTGCGAGGCCCTCGACGCCAGGGGTATGGCGTGCCAGGCGCTGGCGTGCCCGCGCTGCCACCTGACGGTCCCGCGCATGTTCCTGCATTACGAGCCGATCATATTCTCGCTGATCGGCGTGCCGGCAAGCGGCAAGAGCTACTTCCTGACCGCCATGACGTGGGAACTCGGGCGGATCCTGCCGACGGAGTTCGGCCTGGTGTTCAATGACGTGGACCCCTACAGCAACCTTACGCTCAAGGAGTACCAGAAGACGCTCTTCCTGCACCCGGACCAGGGCGCGCCGGTCGGCATAGCCAAGACGCAGACGGACAGCACCGCGCACTACAACACGACGATGCTTGACGGCCAACATACGCTCCAGCCTCGCCCGCTGCTATTTTGCATGAGGCCGCTGCGGGAGCACCCCCACGCCGCCGAGAGCGAGGAGCTGACGCGGATTGTCGGCCTTTACGACAACGCGGGAGAGTACTTCCTGCCGGGACCGGACGCGGTGATCTCGCCGAGCACGCTCCACATGGCGCACTCGAGGGTGCTGCTGTTCCTCTACGATCCCAGCCAGGACCCGCGGTTCCGCGAACGCTGCCTGTCGCTCAGCCAAGATCCACAGTTGACGACGCACGCGCACACCCAGCTTCAGTCGTCCGCGCTGATCGACGCCGCCGCTCGCATCCGCCAGCACGGGCACCTTGCGGCCGACAAGCGGCTCGACCAGCCCCTGATCGTCCTGGTGACCAAGAGCGACATCTGGTCCGGTCTGCTCGACGAGGATGTTACGCGGGAGCCGCTGCTTCCACGGCACAAACCTTACCGGAACGTGGCGGCTTTGGACGGGGCCAGGGTGCATGCGGTGTCTCGGGCGATCCGCAAGCTGATGGCGGAAGTCGCGCCGGAGTTTGTCGGAGTGGCCGAGGACGCCTGCCGGGAGGTCATTTACATGCCGGTCTCCTCGCTGGGCTGCTCTCCGATGCCGGGTGAATCGCAATTGCTGCTCGTCAAGCCGGAGCAAATCCGCCCGCGATGGGTAACCGTGCCGTTGCTTTACGCTTTCGCTCGTTACGCCTCAGGGGTCATCGGTGCAACATGGCAGTGAGGTGGCTGCAAACCGGCGGCAAGGTTATGCCGAGACGCCGACCGTGAGAGGACCACGGTCAATCGGGAGCCTTGCATGAAGGGTATTTGACGGCTTGGAAGACTTTGACGGTTTGGAAGGACAGGGACAGCTATGGCCATGGAACTGCACTTCACGTCGGCGACTAAAGGGCTCAAGCCTGGAAGCACCGGTTTCTGCACGGTGGCCCTGACGGCCGGGATGCCGGCGCCAATGATCCAGAAGCTCGAGTCGCTGGGCGGCTACCGCCCGGTATTCGAGGTTGGCAGTCCCGACGAATGGAAGAACCCTCCGGTTTACGCTCACTGGCGCGTGAGCATAGGCGGGCATTTCTACAGTGTGCTGTCGCACATCTGCTTCGCCGGGGCCGACCACCAGGGGCGTTTCAACAAGTACGCCCATCACCTCGTGCTGGATACCGCGGAGCTGACCGCCGCCGGGCCTGCATGGGTCATGATGCAGCCGGAGGTCATGGAGAAGCATTGGACCGGCGAGCCGCGGATCCTGCCCGCCAACAGCAAGCTCGTCCCCGGCGGGACCAACCCTCTTGGCGTGTGCGAGCAGTGGAAGCGCGTGACGGGCGACGCCGGCTGGGCAGGCCAGCTCGCCCAGGCGTTCGTGCTCGACGCGACCAAGCCGGTCTATGTCATATACAACCCCGGCACGGACATGCTGCCGCTTATCAACGAGGCCATCGCCCTTCTGCCGGAGCCCATGAGATGGCGGGTGACGTTTAGCACGTACTTCGACCAGTTGCAGGCGGGGCTGCTGTGCTCTTGGCGATGCTGCGTGGCGGGCACCGCGGCCGCAAGGGCGGCGCCCGGCAACGCCACGAGCGGCGTGCTGATCGACCTGACGGCCCCCCTTGGCGAGGCGCCGCCCAACCGGTTCGTGGACATGGCCCGC
>CAYOBS010000071.1:0-2495 GCA_964402305.1 uncultured Planctomycetaceae bacterium
ACGCCCATCGGGTCGAAGTTCTCGATCGAGCAGACTATCACCACGTTGTCCGCCTTGTCGCGCATCACCTCCAGCTCGTACTCCTTCCAGCCCAGCACGGATTCCTCGATGAGGATCTCGCTGATGGGCGAGTACTCCAGGCCGCGGGCGGCGATGACCTCGAATTCCTCGCGGTTGAACGCGAACCCCCCGCCCGTGCCGCCCAGCGTGTAGGCCGGGCGGATGCAGACCGGCAGGCCCACTTCCTGAGCAATCTGCCGGGCCTGCTCCATGTTGTGGGCCACGCCGCTTCGCGGCACATCCAGGCCGATGCCCAGGCATATGTTCTTGAACTCCGTGCGGTCCTCTGCCCGGTGAATGACCTCGCGAGTCGCGCCGATCATCTCCACGCCGAACTTCGCCAGCGTGCCGTTGTCCGCCACGGCCACGGCCGTGTTCAGGCCTGTCTGCCCGCCGAGGGTCGGCAGCAGCGCGTCGGGACGCTCCTTCTCGATGATCTTGGCCACCGCGTCGGGCGTTATCGGCTCGATGTAGGTGCGGTCGGCAAACTCCGGGTCCGTCATGATGGTGGCTGGGTTGGAGTTCACCAGGACGATGCGATAGCCCTCCTCGCGCAGGGCCTTGCAGGCCTGCGTGCCGGAGTAGTCGAACTCGCAGCCCTGGCCGATAACGATAGGCCCGGACCCGATGAGCATGATGGTCTTCAGGTCGTCCCTTCGCGGCATATCCTTTGGCTTCCTCTCGTCGCAATCCGTTGCTCGGCGCCGCTGCGCGCGAACCGCCCCATCCGCCGCGGGCAAATCCGCAAGACACTACCAAGACCGCCATCGTACCACAAGGACACGATTAAAAGGATTACCGCCCCGGCGCGCCGGGATGGTAGATTTCTAAGAACGTGTATGAAAACCGTAGCATGGGCATCTTGCCCATGAGTTCCACGGGCATCTTGCCCGTGGCGACAACCCGCGATTAGCACGGCCTGGAAGGCCGTGCGACTCATGGCTAAGCCATGCTACGGGAAACGCCGGTTTTCATACACGTTCTAAGCATTCCGCGGCTCCGCGGCAGATTTTGCTTCGTCACCATAGTACAGCCTGAGCACCTCGTGCCAGTCCTGGGGCTTCCGCGCGGCGACGAAGGCCATGCGGACGTGCTTTGGGCTTGGGTGCAGGCGGGCGTACTTGATGCCGAACTTCCGCATGTGCTTCGAGCCGCGCAGCGGCCCGTAAAGCTCGCACGAACCCTCCAGGTGCTCCAGCATGAGCGCCCGCTGCTCAGCGAGCGTCGGCTCGTACGGCTGGGCGCCCTCGGCAAGGTCGCGAACCTGCCGGAAGAACCACGGGTTGCCCAGGCAGCCCCGCGCGGCCGAGGCGGCGTCCACGCCGGTCTGCCGGAGCATCTCAAGGGCCTTGGCAGGCGTGAGCACGTCGCCGGAGCCCATAATGGTCTTATCGTGAAAGTGCGCCTTGACCCGCGCCAGAAACTCCCAGTCGGCGGGGCCGGCGTACTTCTGCTCGACGCTGCGGGCATGCACGCAGATCGCAGCCGCGCCCGCGTCGAACGCGGCCTCGGCGATCCGCCAGAAGGCGTCTTCGCTGCCGGCGTTGGCGAACTTCTGACGGAGTTTGAGCGTGACGGGCTTCTCTGCCACGCTACAGACGGCCTGGGTGATGGCGACGGCCTGGTCAGGCTCGTTCATGAGAAAGCCGCCGCGCTTTCGGCCAAGGGCCTTGCGGACGGGGCAGGCGAAGTTCAGGTCGATCACGTCGAAGCCCATTTCCTCCAGGGCCTTGGCGGCCGCGGCCATGTCGTCAGGAAGATTGCCGACGAGCTGGCCGGCAACCGGATGGTCCGCCGGCTCGATCCGGGCCATTCGCCGCTGCTGCCGCCCCGGCTGAAGGAGCATGCGGTCGAGCATCATCTCGGTGGCGCAGTACGGCGCGCCGAACCGCCGGCATATCCGCCTGTAGGCCAGGTCCGAATACCCCGCCAGCGCGGCCAGCACGACCGGAAAACCGATCTCGATTTCGCCAATCGTGAATGGTTTTAACAACACGGGCGACATAGGCGATGCGGAAGATACAGGCAATGAACTCATCCCACCAGCATACTGCCCGGCCGGGCCCCTGCGAAAGTCCCAGGCGGGAATTCGGAGCCGGTTGCGTTGTGTATGTTCATAATGTGCCCGTCAGGGCACATGTTTTCCGGGCCGGAAGAATAACGCCTTACGGCGTCACTACGAACGCTCCGCGTGCGCTTGGATGACGCCTCTGGCGTTTGTAGTGTGCCCGTCAGGGCATATTCTTTTGGCGGTGCATAAGGCTGACCACTACCCTGACACCCCTTGGAACCGAGGTGGCTTTGCGTCATGTCGATGTTTAGGATGTACTAACGGTGGCACCACCCGGCGCCTCATGCCAGCAAAGGAGTTCGACTATGAACGCATTGAAATATCGGTCCATCATGTCGGCCGCGGCGGTTGTCCTGGCCTGTGG
>CAYOBS010000071.1:2505-4336 GCA_964402305.1 uncultured Planctomycetaceae bacterium
GCTGCGGCGCAGGCGTGGCACGGCAAGGGGCACTACGACGCGACCATGCTTGCCCTGCGGGCAGCCAGGGCGGACGGCAACCTGCCGGCGTTTCTCGCCACGGGGGCCGGCACCGTCGCCCATGCCTCCCTGGACCCGGACAACTTCACGCGCCCCATCGCGCCGGATGCCCTGCACAAGGCCGAGTCGCCGGAACACTTCTTCGACATCGACGTCGAGCAACTCTCCGGCACGCCGCTGGCCCGCACGCCCCTGGCCGACGCGAACTTCCCGACCGACCGCTACGCCTTCATCGAGCTATGCTTCGCCCGCGGCGTCAAGCCCAATCACGTGGGCCTGCTGCCCTACGCCGTGATGGAGTGGACACAGCGGCTGACCGTCGCCCTGGCCGAGCACCGCAAGTACCCAGACGACCCCGCCATCCAGGCAAAGTGCCTGCTCTACGCGGGCATGCTGTCGCACTACGCGGCCGACCTGTGCCAGCCGCTGCACGTTACAATCCACTACGACGGGCGGTCGGCCCCGGACGGCAAGAGCCCGCGGAGCGGCATCCACGCGAAGGTCGACGCCCTGCTGGGCAAGCTGACGCCAGACGCCAACGCCAACGCCGCGCCGCCGACGCCGGAAAACCCGACCGTCACTATTTCGCCAGATGATCTGGCCCCCATCGCCACTGCCTTGCTGGCTGACGTTCACCCCGCCGCCTTCGGGGCCGTGCTTCCGGCCTTGATGGCGGAAGTCCGCCGAAGCTCCGCACTTGTCGGTCGCGTGTACGATTTGGAGAAGCAACTGCCGGCCGAGACCGATCCGATCGCCCCCGGTTCAGCCGTCGAGAAGTTTGCGATCGACCGAATGCGGGCCGCCGCCAGGTTGATCGCCTCACTGTACCTTACAGCCTGGCAAGACTCCGCGGCCATCGAACTGCCCTGGTGGTACCGCCGCCCCTACAACCCGCCGCTGAGTAAACCGTAGCCGTAGCCGGTAGCCAGTAGCCGGTAGCCGGTAGCCGGGGGGAAAGACAACGGCGGAACCAGGTATTAGGAACCAGGAACCCGGACATGTTCGGGTGTCGTAGCTTGCGTAGTCACCAAGGGACGAAGCAACCACGTCTTCGGCCTGCTTGGCGCCCGACCTGGGGTTGCGGCACCCAGAGACGTGGTTGCCTCCCCGCAATCGGTCCACACAAAACACAACCGCCCGCAAGTTGTTGCCTTGCGGGTGGTTGCAAACACTGGGGATCAAGGATTCGAACCTTGGCTAACTGATCCAGAGTCAGTTGTGCTACCGTTACACTAATCCCCAGTGAGGATTAACTTTACGGCACGTTTCGGCAGCTACCTGCTGACTCGATTGCACATTTCTAGCAACTCGGCTGGAAAAATGCAAGCCCCGCGCGCCGGATTTTCCCTGGGCGGGGCGCAGGGAAAACAGGCCGGCAGATCATGGCGGCTATCAACGCGGAACAGCGCCTATTAAACGCCCTCCCCAAAGGAGAGAAGCAGAGGAAATGGGGGGAGACGCTCCGGGCTCGCCGGGTTCTAATCGCCCATGACGGTAACGACCACGCGGCGGGTGCGGGGACCGTCGAACTCGGTGAAGTAGACTGACTGCCAGGTGCCGAGCGTGAGTTGCCCGGCCGCGATGGGTATGACGGTCTGACAGCCCATCATGGAGCTTTTGACGTGGGCGGCGGAGTTGCCCTCGCCGTGCTGGTAGAAGTCCTGGCGCCACGGCACGGCCTCATCCAGCGAGGCAAGAATGTCGTGGACCACGTCGGGGTCGGCGTTTTCGTTGATCGTCACGCCGGCAGTGGTGTGCGGCACGTACACGC
>CAYOBS010000071.1:4436-13009 GCA_964402305.1 uncultured Planctomycetaceae bacterium
AGGTAACAATCATGAAGATCATCGAGCCGCACATTCACATGTACTCGCGGACCACCGACGACTACCAGGCGATGTACGCCGCGGGTATTCGCGTGGCCGTCGAGCCGTCGTTCTGGCTGGGCAGCGACCGGCACTACGCGGGGACGTTCTTCGACTACTTCCGGCTGATCCTGGAGTTCGAGACCGTCCGGGCAAGGCGGTTCGGCATCGACCACTACTGCGCAGTCGCCTACAACCCCAAGGAGGCGGAGAACCGCAAGCTCGTCGATGAAGTCCTGGCCGGGATGGACGAATACCTCGACCACGAGCGATGCGTCGCCGTCGGCGAGATCGGCTTCAACAACATCACCGACAACGAGGAATACGCATTCCGCCGCCAGCTCGAAATCGCCCAGAGCCGCGACATGCAGGTGATCGTCCACCTGCCGCACCTTAACAAGCCCGAGGGCATCCGCCGCAGCCTGAAGGTGATCCGCGAGGCTCACTTCCCCGAAACCCGCGTCTACCTCGACCACAACACCGAGGACACGATGGCCCAGGCCCGCCAGTGCGACTGCTACCTCGGCCTGACCGTCTATCCGTACTCCAAGCTCACGCCGCGGCGCGTCAGCGCCATCGTCCGGCAGTACGGCCCGGACAGGCTCATCGTTTCCGGCTCGGCCGACTGGGGCATTTCGGACCCGCTGGCGCTGGTCAAGGTGGTGGACTTCCTCAATCGCGACGGCCACGACGAGGCGACGATTCACAAGCTCGTCCGCGCCACGGCCGAGGAGTTCTACAGCAGCAGCCCGCGATGGAAGCCTAACTTCGAACTGGCGCCCGTGGATGTCGGCACGTTCCAGCGATAAAGGCCCAGGCCATGATCGAACCACGGCAGAGCGAAGAGCCGCATGAGCCGTCGGCCCTCAATGAGTCGCCGTCGCCGCCGCCCGCCGCCGGTTGGCGGGCATCCGGGCTGTGGGCCTGGCTGCAACTGTTTCGCGTGCCCAACCTGCTTACCGTGCCCGGCGACGCGATCGCCGGTTTTCTGCTGGCCCAGGCGGCCGGGCTTTCGGCCACCAGGCCCTACTTGCGGATGGCGCTGGCGGCGGCGGTGAGCCTGCTGATCTACGCGGCCGGGCTGCTGTGGAACGACTGGTTCGACCTGCCCGAGGACCTTCGTGAACGCCCCACCCGCCCCCTGCCGAGCGGGCGGCTGCGCCCGGGGCAGGTCGCGCTGGCCGCCAACGTGCTGGTCGCGGCGTCAATCGCCGTCGCGGCCGTCGCGGGCAGGACCACGCTCTGGGTGGCCGTCGTGCTGGGAGCAGTGGTGCTGGCGTACGACATGGCCCTGAAGCGCGTGCCTCTGATCGGCCCGCTGGCAATGGGGTGCTGCCGCGGTTTGAGCGTGCTTGTCGGGGCGGCCGCGCTGGGGGCCGACGGGCTGACGCGGGCGCCGGTAATCGCCGCCGCCGCGGGGATAACCCTGTACGTTGCGGCCGTGACCTGGCTGGCACGGGGCGAGACAAGGCAACGGGATGTGACAATTCATCGCTGCGCGATCGCCGCGGCGTTCGTCGCGTGGCTTGTGGCGGTGGTAGCAGCGCTGCTGCTGGCAACCAAGGCAATCCAATGGGCAATTCCCGTTCTGGGGGTTCTGGGGGTGCTTGCGGGCCTGTGGCTGCGCGGGTGCCTTGCCCCCCTCGGCCGGCAGCCCCAACCACGGGTCGTTCAGCGCACCGTCGGCAGGCTCATCAGCGGGATAATCCTCGTCCAGGCTGCGCTGGTCTTGGCCGCCGGATTGCCGGGACTATGGTTGGCACTCGGTCTAATGGCGTGTTTCCTGCTGAATCGCCTGTTGGGGCGCGTCTTCTACGCCAGCTAGCAGGACTGCCAGAGATGCAGGAAGGGCCGGGGAGGAAAGAACGGAGCGGCAATTGCCGGTGTCGTTTCGGCTAACCTTCTTGTTCCTTCAGCTTCGACTTGAGAAATGACTGGAGGCTTGGCAAGTCAGTCTTCAAGGTCCTCCAGACCTGATCCACGTCCACCGCGTCATAGGCATGAATCAGCTTGTCCCTCATCCCTGCTATCTGATGCCAGGGAAACTCCGGATGCACCAGGCGGAATTCCTGCGACAGCCGCTTGACGGCCTCCCCAATCACCATCAACTCATGGAGCACGGCGGCCTGGGTCTTGGGATCATCGAAGAAGGCGGCCCGATCATACCCCTCAACAAAACGCATGGCCAGGCCGACCGCGGTGTGAATGTCCAGCAACGTCGCATCGTCAGGCCGCATAGACGACCCTCGCCGACGACAGGATGGATTGGCGTCGTATGCGGTTTGCGCTTCTCTCTATGGCCCGACGGGAAACCAGATCGACTTTTCGGCCGATGATCTCGCTCAGTTCTTCCTCCATGCGAATATGATCCAGAAGGCTCCAGTCGGCGTCCGGCTCGAAGGTCACCAGCAGATCCACGTCGCTTTCGGGCTTGAAGTCATCGCGGAGGGCGGAGCCGAACAACGCCAGTTCCCTGACTTTGCACTTGCGACAGAACGACTCGATCTTTTCCTGATCCAGCGAAATCATTGCCGCTTCTAGAAATCGTCCTCGTCGGACTCCATCGTGCCTTTCCACATCTCGAGGTTTTCGAGATAGACTCCGGTTCCTCGCGCGACGCAGGTGAGGGGGTCGTCGGCGACGCGGACGTCCAGGCCGGTGGCGTTGGCCAGGACGGTGTCGCAGCCGCGGAGCAGCGCCCCGCCTCCGGCGAGCACGATGCCGTTGTCGACAAGGTCGGCGGAGAGTTCGGGCTCCGCGCGTTCGAGCGTGCGGGTGACGCAGTCGATGATCGCGCCGACGGGCTCCTTGAGAGCCTCGCGGACCTCCTCGGAGGAAATGACGGTCTTCCGCGGCAGGCCGGAGATCATGTCCCGCCCGCGCACTTCCATGGTCATTTCCTGTTCGAGCGGCGAGGCCGAGCCTATCCCAATCTTGATCCGCTCGGAGGTCTGCTCGCCGATCATGAGGTTGTAGGTCCGCTTCATGTGGTTGGCGATAGCCTCATCCATGTCGTCGCCGGCAACGCGGATGGACTCGCAGACGGAGATGTCGGCAAGTGATATGATGGCGACCTCGGTGGTCCCGCCGCCGATGTCCACGATCATGGAGGCGGTGGGCTCCGTGATGGGCAGCCCGGCGCCGATAGCGGCGGCCATGGGCTCATTCACAAGGTAGACGCGGCGTGCCCCGGCCCGTTCAGCGGAGTTGAGCACGGCCCGTTTCTCGACGGCGGTGATGCCTGACGGGATCGCGATGACCACGCGGGGCTTTACCAGCGAGCGGCGGCGATGCACCTTGCGGATGAAGTAGCTGAGCATGGCCTCGGTAATGTCGAAGTCGGCGATGACGCCGTCCTTCATCGGCCTGATGGCGCTGATGGAGCCGGGGGTCTTGCCGAGCATTTCCTTGGCGACCAGTCCGACGGCGTTGCCGTTCTGGAGCACGCGGTTGGTGCCGCGTTTGACGGCCACGACGGACGGCTCGTTGAGGACGATCCCCTGCCCGCGAACACAGACCAGAGTGTTGCAAGTACCCAGATCGATCCCCATATCTACGGAGAACAGTCCCAGGATGGGGTCGAAGATCATGGAAGCGATCCCTTCGCTGCCTTGACGCACCGGTGCGTCTTGCCTGACGTTCCACACGCTGGCCGGGGAGTCTCGCAAGCGAGCAGCCGGGCTCGCGACCAATCGCTTGCCCCACGCTCGACGGCCCGGGGCCAATTCCCCAGGCGTGGCCGTCAGAGCATGCCAGCCGCCGGCATTATCCACCATCGGCCGGGGCTACGCAAGGGTCTTATTGCCTTACCGCTACCTGGGCAGCCTGGGCAGAGGTTGGAAGAACTGTCCGACGGTCATTCCATACCCGCCGGCATCAACCGTCGCGGTGAGTTTCCAACTGCAAAACGCGATTGCCGTCACCAAGGCGATGATGGCCACTAATAGTATGACTGTATAGATGTCCGGTTGGGCCTTGACCTGGATGACCGGACCCTGTGAAGGTGTAGATGCCATCAACCGGTCTCCTTATTTCAGCAGGTCGTTGGTGACCTTGTCGCCAATAGCCGGATCCAACTGCTTGTCCACGATCGTACCGGCAGCCTGTGCCTCGTCAACATCGTCAATGCGGAGGTAGCCGACGAAGCTGGCGTTGCGGTAGATATACAGCTTCTGACCGCGGGCGACGCCCTGGGCGGCCCCAACGTTGATGCCGGCATGGTCGCCGCGCACGGCGGAGATCGTGGCAGTCACCTGGCCCGGAGGCACCGCGGTAATGGCGCCGGCGCCGCCAGCCGCCGCGCTGCCGCCAACCTGGTTCTCAAGATCCTTGATCCGCTCGTCGCGGTCCTGAAGCTGACGCTCCAGGGCGTGGATGACACGCTCGCCGCGCTCCAGCTTGCCTTGCGCCTGGATAAGGTCGGACGAACCGCGCCCGATCGTCACCTGAAGCGAGGCGGTCTTGACACGCTCATCGTCGAGCTGCTTGGCCAGCAACTCGTTACGCTTGCCCCCCGCGTCGACGTCCAGTTGAAGCTTGGCAAGATTCGTGTTGGCGGCCTCGATCTGCTCCATGAGCTTCTTCGTCTGGATGCTCACCGGGTCGGGCACCTTTTCCTGCTCCAGTTTCGCAACCTGGGTCAGCAGCGTGCCCTTATCGCCCTTGAGAGTATCGATCTCTTCCGCCTGGCGATTCGCCAGAAGCTTCTGCGTGCGCACGGCCTGCTCGTAGAGCTGCGCCCGCGTCGCCTCCTGCTCGTAGAGCATGCGATAATTCTGCGGAACAGTGGCTGTGTTGATGAACACGACGCTGGCCACGAGCACCAGAATCAACAAGACGACAACGCATATCTTTGTCAGAATGTTCAAGCGAAGTCTCCTTTGGATAGGACCGTGTCCATGTGAACTTTACATCCCATATTGGCTACACTTAACGCTCATCGTTACGCTTGCGTCGGACAACCGCCGCTCTACTTGCGAAGACGATTGTATTTTTCGTGGCGCCCAAGTCAAGCAAATATTACGTGCTTGTTGCGAACAATTCAATCTTTTCCGCCGGCGGTGTGCAGTTGGGGCCTGGTCGTGGGCCCATCGGGCGCCAGGCGGACCTCGGACGCCTTGGGCGCCAAGCGGACCTCGGACACATCGCCGGCAGCCGGTGCGCTGGTCGTGGCCGCCGGAGCAGCCGGAACCCGCGGAGCTATCGGCTCCGGAAATACCGCCTTCGGGACTACCGGCTCCGGCGCGGGCGCCGCCGGCGGCACAACCGCTTGAGCGGGCGCTGCCGGCGGGGCTGCCGCCGGCACGGTCAGGGGCTTATAGCCCTTGAGCAGTCGCAGGATACTCGCCGCGGCCGCCACGCGGATAGGCCCTTCGCGGTCCCTCAGAAGCCCGTGCAGGTCGTTGACGACCTTCTCGTCGCCGAACCACCCCGTCGCAATGATCGCCAAAAGCTTGAGAGAGCCGGCATCGCTGTCGGCGGCGCGACGCGAAACCTTCGCCGATTCCTTGAGCAGTTCGGCAGGCTCGCGCACGGCACGCAGGCAATAACCGAGCATCGTGGGATCGCCGAAGCCCAGCCTTGCCAACTCGCCGGCTGCCTTGACGCGCACACGGGCCGGCTCGCGATCCGCGGTGAGTTCCTTCAGCACGCGAATGGCTCGCTCGGAACCTGTCCGGCCTATTGCCGCTATCGCCAGCAGCCGGAGGTCCAGGAAATAGCCCTTGGTGAATGCCTCGAGCACCTCCGCGCTTCGGCTGTCGCCAAGCATGGCCAGCGACTCGGTCAGTTGAATCTTGACGGCCTCCTCCCGCTCATTGCTCAGGACGCTGTTGAGCGGGCCGATGGCCGAGGGCGCGCCCATCTTGCCCATCGCCAGGGCCGCATCCATGCGGACCTCGGGCTGCTCGTCGAACAGCAGGGCGGCCAGTTCCCCGGTCTTGCCGTCGTCGCCAAGTTCGTGCAGGGCGTAGATCAGCGCGCAGAAGACGCGCTTGTCGGGCTCCGCCCGCTGCGGCTCGGTCTTGTTATCCTGGACCATCCTCCGAAGCGTCGGCAGGGCCTGGGAATACTTGACGTCGCCAATGGCCATGGCGGATGCCAACCGCACGACCGGCAGCGGGTCGCTCGAACCCTGCATGTACACCTCGCCGACCTCGGCGCCCAGCGTGGTCGACATCGCCTCGACGGCGTTTGCCCTGGTCACGGGATCCCTGTCCTGGGCCAACTGGAGAATCGCCGTTCTGGCGTCGAGATACGCCTGCGACGGCACGAAAGACGGCGCCGCCGGTTCGGCGAAACCCAGCCAAACCGGGCCGGCGCATCCCGCCAGCAGCAGCGAGCCTGCAACTGCAATCGTCGCGGATAACCTGCACATTCGTGGCTTAAGTTTCACTTGCCAAGTCCTTCTTTCCATCGGCCGCACAAGGCGAACATGCCCATCACCCACATCGCCGCGGCGAGCACCACGGTCAGGGCGAATGCATCACCGACGCGACTGTACCAACTCGCCCGGCAATCGACAAGTACCTTTGGGCCATGTCCAGGCAGATATTCTACTGTGCCGCCGTTGGCGCCGTCCAGAAGCAACGTGCCGGAAATCATTGTATTTTGTCCGTTCTCGCGGACCTCGGCGACGATACGCCCGTTGGAATCGATCGACGCGCTGACACCCGTATTGACCGCCCGCACGACCGGCACGCGGTTTTCCACCGCCCGGAAGCAGTAATGGCTGAGGTGCTGGGCCTGCTCCGTGCTGGCCCGGCGGGCGTCGCCCCACGGACAAACAAACCAGCCGTCGTTGGACAGATTGGCCATGATGTCCGCCTTCTTTTGCCCATCCTGGTAAACCATCCGGCGGCACGGCGTCGACATCGTGCCCTCGTAGCAGATCGGGCAGACCACGCGCCATTTGCCGGCAGGCCTGCGCAGCGTAAACCGCGTGATCTCCGGGCCAGGGTCCAGTTGCTCCATCACATCCGGCACAAACCGCCGCAGCAGCTTGTGCAGGCCCGGCCAGGAGTCCTTGAACGGCACACACTCGCTGAACGGAACGAGGTGGCGCTTCGAGTAGATCGGGGCGTTGGGTTCGTCGGGGGCCAGCCAGAGCGCGGAGTTCCGCACCAGCCATTCATCCTTCGGGAAAAGCGGTTGGTCGTTGCGGTGGATCGTCGTGCCGCCGGCCAGGATCGGGCAGCCAAGCTGCCCCGACATAGCCAGGACCTTGGCGGCAAACTGGCGCTTGGGCGGCTCGAAGTTGCCGTTGGGGTCCACGTAGCCGTCGCGCAGAACCTCGCGCAGGATCAAGCGAAGGAACGCCTCGTTGTGCTTGGGGTCCCAGGCCCCCGGCCCGGCGAGTTTGGCGGCCAGGCCGCGCAGGTAATCGCCCTTAAGCGAACCAACGTCCAGGTCGAGCATCTGACGGTTCATCGCGGCCGGCAGCATGGTTTCCGGCCATATCACAAGGTCCGGCCTGACGCTGGAATCCATGAAGGTCCGCGTGGAGTCAAGATGGGCGTCGAGGATCTGTTCCTGCGTCGCGTTTCTCCCGGCCAGGCTTATGGGGTATGCCCGCTGGACAATGCCGATGACAGGCCCCTCGGTGCGAGTGTCCCTGGAAAGCTGCCAGGCCCCGTAGCCCAGGCTGGCGGCAAGGGCGGCGCCAAAGGCGGCTGAGCCGGCGACAAGCCGGCGGCGCTGGTTGGCCACAAGCACAATGGGCGCCTTGAGCCCCGCGGCGGCATCGGCTGACGGCTGGCGCCGCGCGATGCCGGCCAGGATGATGTCCACGACCAGCCCGTTGGCCATCGCCACAATGAACGACACGCCATATATCCCCGTGATGTCAGCCAACTGGATCAGGATCGTCTGGCGGTACTGGCTGTGGGCCAGGGCGAACCACGGGAACGTCGGGCCAAGGTAAAGGTCTTGGGCGTTGGCGCGGATGAACTCCAGCGCCACCCACACAAGCGGCAGGATGATCCACATCGGCTGGTTTCGACGTATCGCCGCGCGAAGTATCGCCGCCGCAGCAAGCCAGTACAACGTCAGATAGGCAATGCCCGCCAGGTAGCCGATCAGGGTGATCCATGTCAGCCAGTAAAGGATAGCCCCCCAGAAGACCAGCGAGCCCAGCCAGGCCGAGAACAGCCCCCACCGCCTGCTCGGGGCCAGCGCCAGGCCCAGAACCCACGGCGCCAGCGCCACGTACGCCAGCAGCCAGAGGTCGCACGGGGGCAGCGCCGCTTGCAGAAGCCCCGCCGGGGCGAGGCACAGCACCAGCGCCGCCGCGCGACGGCGCAGCAGCCCCGCGCCCCCAGCCGGGGCCGACCGCCCGGCATTGACCTTGCCGGACCTCTTAATATCACGCCGGTTAATATCACGCCTGGTCATGCGGGACTCTCCGGCCGGCGGCAGCGCCGGTAAAACTTGTCAGCCAAAGGCAATCGCGCCATAAGCCGTCTATTTACTGACACGCCGCCGCCCAGGTCAAGATGGTAGCCGGAACCCGGAACCTGGAACCCGGAACCCGGAAC